>NZ_JACVUL010000016.1:0-125988 GCF_016516575.1 Kosakonia sp. S57
ACGGGGATTTTCAATCCCCTGCTCTACCGACTGAGCTATCCGGGCAACGGGGCGCATTAAACCTGATTCACTGCGCTCCGTCAACGAAATTTCTTCATTTCGTCACAGAGTGCACAATCTATCACCACTTTCTGCCCATTGCACGCGCACTCAGGCAAAAAAGGCCGTCCAGAGGGCGGATAGCGGCATTGCCAGCACCAGCGCCGGCAGCATATTCGCCACGGCGAACATCTTTATCCCGCAGATGCGCAGCCCGGTCGCCAGCAGCAGAATTCCACCGACGGCGGTAAAATCGCCCATCATCGCCGGGGTGGTGAGCGGCAGAATAAGCGTCGCGCAGGTGGCGAGCGTCAGCTGAATAATTAGCATCGGAACCGAGATGATCGCCACGGCGAAACCGAGGGAAGTGGCGAAAATCAGCGCGGTAAAGAAATCGAGAAATGCTTTGGCGATCAGGATGCTGGGATCGCCGGTCATCCCTTCGCGCATGGCGCCAAAAATCCCGGTTCCGCTGGCGCAAAAGAGAATAATGATCGCCACCAGGCTCTGAATAAACGACTCATGGGCGCTGGAGGCTGACTCAACCGCGTTGCGCTTCTGCGCCAGCTTGCGCAGGGCGTTAACGCCGCCGCCGATGCCGCGCTCAACATAACAGAGCTCGCCAATCAGTGTGCCAAGCAGCGTCGCCAGCACCATCACCGGCAGGTTGACGCATTTGACCACCAGTAAAATGCCGATGCCAAGCGAAGCAAGGCCAAAAATGGAGGGCATTGATGAGCGCACGCGCTCCGGTAAACGGTGGCTCATCAGCGCACCGAGCGTGCCGCCGATCAGTACGGCAGCCGCGTTAATAAAAGGACCTGTCAGCACGTTCACACTCCTGAAGTGCCATAAAAATGAATAAGAAGGCGCATACCATAGCATTTTTATGCGCGGCGAAGTGCCGCCCAGGTTGCGCCTGCGGGTTAAAAATGACATGATTGCGCGAATTTTCATCCATCTGACGGGGCCGCCTGATGCTGTACATTTCAGCCGCTGACACTGCGTTTCACGCCCGTGCCAGGGCCACTCGCCCCCGCTTATCGTCACTCTTTCTCACCATGCGGTGAGGGTAGCGCACGCTCACCGCAGGACAACAGTAAGATCAGCGGTTTTCTGCTTTTACTGATGTCTGGCGTCCGGAGCTGATCCCAGCCAGACATTTTCGTTGGGCGAAGCCACCGCTTCGTCCGGGGCTTTTTACTCCCCTGAAACGGGTATTCGTGCTTATGAACTCACTGAAAATTGCCGTCAGCCGCGAGCTGCTCTCCACCCTCTCAACCCACCGCGAGGTGATCTCCCTTGAGAGTACCGATTTTACGGATGTGGCGGCAGTCGTCATGACGGTAGCGGAGAGCCGCAGCGGCATTCTCGCGCTGCTCAAACGCACTGGTTTTAATCTGCCGGTCTTTCTCTTCTCCGGCGAACCGGTTACCGCGCCTGAAGGCGTGACGGCGGTGATTAGCGGACGCGATCAGGAGTGGCTGGAGCTGGAAGCCGCCGCCTGTGATTATGAAGCAACGCTGCTGCCGCCGTTCTTCGATACGCTGCGTCAATATGTCGAGATGAAGAACAGCACCTTCGCCTGTCCCGGCCACCAGCACGGCGCGTTCTTTAAAAAGCACCCGGCAGGTCGCCAGTTTTACGACTTTTTCGGTGAGAACGTCTTTCGCGCCGATATGTGCAACGCCGACGTTAAGCTCGGTGATTTGCTGATCCACGAAGGTTCCGCCAAGCACGCGCAGAAGTTTGCCGCCAAAGTGTTTAACGCCGACAAAACCTACTTTGTGCTTAACGGCACCTCCGCCGCCAATAAAGTGGTGACCAATGCGCTGCTGACGCGCGGCGATCTGGTGCTTTTCGATCGCAACAACCATAAATCCAACCACCACGGTGGGCTGATTCAGGCCGGGGCGACGCCGGTCTATCTGGAAGCGGCGCGCAACCCGTTTGGCTTTATCGGCGGCATTGACGATCACTGTTTTGATGAAGCCTACCTGCGCACCTTAATCAGCGATGTCGCGCCTGATAAGGCCAAACAGCCGCGCCCGTTCCGCCTGGCGGTGATCCAGCTTGGCACCTACGATGGCACGATCTACAACGCCCGCCAGGTGATCGATAAGATCGGCCATCTGTGCGACTACATCCTGTTTGACTCGGCGTGGGTCGGTTACGAGCAGTTTATCCCGATGATGGCTGACTGCTCGCCGCTGCTGCTCGATCTGAATGAGAACGATCCGGGGATCTTCGTCACCCAGTCGGTGCATAAACAGCAGGCGGGCTTCTCGCAAACCTCGCAGATCCACAAAAAAGATAACCATCTGCGCGGCCAGGCACGCTTTTGCCCGCACAAGCGGCTGAATAACGCCTTTATGCTGCACGCTTCCACCAGCCCGTTTTATCCGCTGTTTGCCGCGCTGGATATCAACGCCAAAATTCACCAGGGCGAGAGCGGGCGCAGGCTGTGGGCGGAGTGCGTCGAGCTGGGCATTGAGGCGCGCAAAGCGATCATCGCCAACTGCAAAATGATCCAGCCGTTTGTGCCGCCGGTGATCGGCGGTCGCCCGTGGCAGGATCATCCGACCGAGCTTATCGCCCGCAAGCGCCGCTTCTTCAGCTTTGAGCCGGGCGACAAGTGGCACGGTTTTGAGGGCTACGCCCAGGATCAATATTTTGTCGATCCCTGCAAACTGCTGCTCACCACGCCGGGCATCGATGCGGAGACGGGTGAATACACCGATTTCGGCATTCCGGCGACCATTCTGGCGCACTACCTGCGTGAAAACGGCATTGTGCCGGAGAAGTGCGATCTCAACTCGATCCTCTTCCTGCTGACGCCTGCCGAAAGCGCGGAGAAGATGGCGCAGCTGGTGGCGATGATCGCCCAGTTTGAGCAGCATATTGAAGATGACACGCCGCTGGCCGACGTACTGCCGACCATCTTTAATAAATACCCGGTGCGCTACCGCGATTACACCCTGCGCGAACTGTGCCAGGAGATGCACGATCTCTACGTCAGCTTTGACGTTAAAGATCTGCAAAAAGCGATGTTCCGCAAAGAGAGCTTCCCGGCGGTGGCGATGAATCCGCAGGATGCCAACAGCGAGTTTATTCGCGGTAACGTCGAGCTGGTGCGCATCAGCGAGGCGGAAGGGCGCATTGCGGCAGAGGGCGCGCTGCCCTATCCGCCGGGCGTGCTCTGCGTGGTGCCGGGTGAAGTGTGGGGTGGATCAGTACAGCGCTACTTCCTCGCGCTGGAGGAGGGGGTTAACCTGCTGCCCGGCTTCTCGCCGGAGCTACAGGGTGTCTACTCGGAAACCGATGCCGATGGCATCAAGCGCCTCTATGGTTACGTGCTGAAGTAATCACCGCGCCGCCTGGGATGCGTCTCAGGCGGCCGCGCGGCGGTAAATGCGTCGCGGATGACCAATCTTGCCATACTGCATCTCCACCGCCAGAAAGCCCGCCTCGACACAGTGTTCAAGGTAGCGGCGGGTGGTGGTTTTGCTCAGCCCCGTTTCGCTTACCACCTCATCAACGGAAAAACAGCGCGCCTCGTCGTCGGCGAACAGCTTCTGCACCAGCGCCAGCGTGCTCTCTTCAATCCCTTTGCTGCCGTTATCCTGGCGGTAATTTTTCGACTGTAGCTGATAGAGGGTGTCGACGTTCTGCTGGTCGACAATCTTCCACACCCGCTGCTGCTCGGTGAACTGCACAAAGCGCTCCAGCGACTGGCTTAAGCGCTTCCACGACACCGGTTTGAGAATGTAATCGAAAGCGCCGTTGCGGATCGCCTGGCTACAGGTGTCCATATCGCTGGCGGCGGTAATAAAGATCACTGAACAGTTGGCGTTGATAATCTCGGGGTCGCTAATCAGCGTGATGCCTTTGCCATCCGGCAGGTAGTTATCCAGCAGGATGAGCTGCGGCTGTCGCTGGCTAAGGAGTGCTTTCGCTTCCGCCAGCGATGACGCCATCCCCACCAGCCGCAGGCGCGGATGTTTACTCACCAGCTCAGCGTTGAGCTGCGCCAGCGTCTCTTCATCTTCGACGATCAGCACGTCTATCGGTTCATGTTGCATACATCTCATCCACGGTGGCAACGGGGCGCTGCGCGCTGCCCGTTTCAGGAATAAACAGAGAAAAAATGGTGCCGCGGGGCGCATTAGCCGACACCTCGATCGCGCCGCCCGCCTGGGTGACATAGCTGGCGATCAGATAGAGGCCAATGCCGTGATCGCCGCGGCGTTTGGTGGTCACCCCGCGCTCAAAAATGCGATCGGCAATCGCCGGATCGATCCCAATCCCGCGATCCGCCACTTCTATGATCAGCTCCCGCTCGTTAAGCAGGATCAGCACATCGACCGGATCGTGTGGCAGAGTGGCGCGCTGGGTTGCTTCAATAGCGTTATCCAGCAGGTTGCCGATGATGGAGATCAGCTCCGCTTCTGCCAGCCCACGACAGGGGCGATCCATGCGGCTCAATGGGTCGAAGTTCAGTTCCACGCCCTTCTCCCGCGCGCGCGCCGCTTTGCCCAGCAGCAGACCGCAAATGGTCGGCGAGGTAAAGCGCGAGGAGATAAAGTCCAGCAGCTCCTGAGCGTGTTCCGACTGGGCCTGAATATAGTTCACCGCCTCGTCATAACGCTCCATATGCAGCAGCCCGGAAAGGGTGGTCATGCGGTTAAGCTGCTCGTGGCGCATAATGCGCAGGTTGTCAGCATAGCGCTTTACCTGGCTTAACTGTGCGCTCAGGCTATCGATCTCATTGCGATCGCGAAAGGTGATCACCCACCCTTGTAAGCTATCTTCAAGCATAATGCGCACCCGGCTGGCGATCACCGTCAGGTGGTTGAAGCGGCAAATCTCATCATGGGTGTCGCTCTCCAGCATCGTCTCGGCAGCAAAAAAGGGCACTGGCGCAATCACATCGCTAATCGCATGGCCCCGCAGGGCGCGGGTTGGCTGGCTCAACCCCAGCAGCTTACGCGCCGCCTGGTTGATCACCTCAATGCGCGACTCGCGATCAATCGCAATCACCCCTTCGTAGATCGACTCCATCATCGCCTTCTGCTGGCGCACCAGCAGGCCAATCTCGCGCGGCTCAAGGGAGAAGATCTGCTTTTTAATGCTGCGGGTAAAAAACCAGGAGAAGACAAACAGCGCGACGAGCAGCAGCACAGCGGCGATAAAGATATTAATTACTTTGCCGAGGGTGATGGCATCCAGATAGCTGGTCAGATACCCAACCGAGACAATGCCGACCACCCGGCCATTATCATCAAAAATAGGCGCTTTACTGCGTAGCGAAATCCCCAGCCCGCCTTTGCGAATGGTAGTGGTGCTTTTGCCCTGTAATACTTCCGCGTTATCGCCGCCGACCAGCGTTTTTCCCACCACATCTGCATGTACGGAGTGAAATAGGTGCAGGCCTTTATTATCACCAATCACAATAAAGCTGGCATCGCTGTGGGAAACCACCTTTTGCATAAACTGATTAATAGCGGGAATATTCTTCTCGGCGACGGAGCGCCGTAAATTCGGAATAATCGCAATCTCTTCCGCCTGTATTTTCGCGCGGGCGCTCATCTCCTGATAGAGCTGGCGTCCGACGTCCTTGTAATAATAAACGCCCAACAGGACGAACAGGCCGGAGAAGAAAAGCACCAGCGAGATAAACAGCTTGATTTGAAAGGAGACTTTCATAACGACACGCGCAGCAATAAGGAAAGGCTCAATGTAACACTTTTCCCTGCGCGGGCGAGCAGTTTGCGGGAAACTTGTGATCCCTTACACAGCGCGTGTTGCTGTGGAAAAACAAGCTGTTACAACCTCCTGTTACGGTTTGTTATGAACATGTATTTCCTTTTAAAAAAACCATAAAAACCACGGCAATAAATAAGAGCCAGCTCACGCAAAATAGAAGAAACCATAAAAACCATAGGTGCCTTAAAAACTCTGGTTTTAATATGCCTGCCCTCACATAAAGTGTGTATTTAGCCCACTACGCTGTAAGCACAAAATAACGAAGGGGCTTAATTATGAGCACAACTGACGATTCATTCTCTGTACCCGGAAAGTCGCGAACGCTTGATAAAACATCACTGAAAGATAAGTGGTGGCACATTATGGATAGCTGGAAAGTCGGGATTATTCCCCTGCCGCTGTTTCTTTTGGCAGGGGCATTAATTGCCGTCGACTGCCTTGGCGGTAAACTGCCGAGCGATATCGTGGTGATGGTCGCCACGCTGGCCTTTTTTGGCTTCGCCTGCGGTGAGTTTGGCAAGCGGCTGCCGATTGTTGGCAAGCTGGGCGCGGCGGCGATTTGCGCCACCTTTATCCCCTCGGCGATGGTCTATTACGGCCTGCTGCCGGATGTGGTGGTTGAGTCCACCACTAAGTTCTACAAATCGACCAACATTCTCTATCTCTACATCTGCTGCATTATTGTTGGCAGCATTATGAGTATGAATCGCACCACGCTGATTCAGGGCTTTTTGCGTATCTTCTTCCCGATGCTGTGCGGTGAAATCGTCGGCATGCTGGTCGGCATGGGCGTTGGTATGGCGCTCGGCATGGAGCCGTTCCAGATCTTCTTCTTTATCATTCTGCCGATCATGGCGGGCGGCGTGGGCGAAGGCGCGATCCCGCTGTCAATTGGTTACGCCACGCTGCTGCATATGGATCAGGGCGTTGCGCTGGGCCGCGTGCTGCCGATGGTGATGCTCGGCGGGCTGACGGCGATCATTATCTCCGGCTGCCTGAACCAGCTCGGTAAACGCTTCCCGCACCTCACTGGCGAAGGCCAGCTGATGCCGAACCGCAGTAACGGCGACGAACCCTCTGCCACTCCGGCCTTCTCCGGTAAAACCGATGTCACGACCATTGCCGCAGGCGCGCTGCTGGCGGTGCTGCTTTATATGATCGGTATGCTCGGCCACAAACTGATTGGCCTGCCTGCCCCGGTTGGCATGCTGTTTGTCGCGGTGCTGATTAAGCTCGCTCACGGCGTCTCGCCGCGCCTGCTGGAAGGCTCGCAGGTGGTCTACAAATTCTTCCAGACCTCAGTCACTTACCCGATCCTCTTCGCCGTTGGCGTAGCCATTACGCCGTGGGAAGAGCTGGTTCACGCTTTCACCATCAATAACCTGCTGGTGATTGTCAGCACCGTCTCCGCGCTGGTCGCGACCGGCTTCTTCGTCGGTAAAAAGATCGGCATGCACCCGATTGATGTGGCCATCGTCTCCTGCTGCCAGAGCGGGCAGGGCGGCACCGGCGACGTCGCCATTCTTACCGCAGGTAACCGTATGAGCCTGATGCCGTTCGCACAGATCGCTACCCGCATCGGTGGGGCAATTAACGTCTCCATCTCGCTGCTGGTGCTCGGCAACTTCCTCGTCTGATTCAGGAATTACAGGAACTGATATGAAACTCGCAAGCTTTGTTCACCAGGGTATCCGCAGTTACGGCATCGTCAGCGCGGAAGGCGTCGTCAACCTCGGCCAGCGCCTGGGCGACCGCTACGCCGATTTAAAAGCGCTGCTCGCCGCCGACGATGGGCTGGCGCAGGCCGCGCGCTACAGCGAAGAAGCCGCCGATCTGCGTTTTGATGAGATCGCCTTTCTGCCGGTGATTGATAACCCGGGCAAAATCCTCTGTGTCGGGATGAACTACGCCGAAAAGCGCAAAGAGTTCGACCAGCACAACCCGGCGCCGACGCTGTTTGTCCGCTTCGCCGATTCGCAAACCGGCCATAACGCGCCGGTGGTGAAACCGCGCCACTCCAGCGAGTTCGACTATGAAGGCGAACTGGCGGTGATTATCGGTAAAGGCGGGGAGAATATTGCCCGCGAAACGGCCTTAAGCCATGTGGCGGGCTACAGCTGCTATATGGATGGCTCGGCGCGAGACTGGCAGCACAGCTGGTTTACCGCCGGCAAAAACTGGCGGCAGACCGGGGCATTTGGCCCGTGGATGACCACCGCCGATGAGATCCCCGACCCGCACACGCTCGCCATCCGCACCTGGCTCAATGGCCGCATGGTGCAGGATGACACCACCGCCAGCATGATCCACAAAGTCGCCGAGCTTATCGAATACATCAGCACCTTCACCAGCCTGACGCCGGGCGATGTGATCATCACCGGTTCACCGGGCGGCGTCGGGAAAAAACGCACGCCACCGCTGTTTATGAAGGCGGGCGATCGCATCGAAGTGGAGATCGAGAAGATCGGGCATCTCAGCAATGTGATCGTGGAAGCGCCGGAGCAGGCGCTGGCAGCAGCGCACTAAGGACGAAGGCCAACAGATGCACACACGACCCTCCATCGACTTCCGCATTGCGGAAGTCAACGGTAACACGCCCCGGCTTGAGCGCATCCGCTCGCTATTAGCCGACAGCGGATTAGGCATGGACAGCGACATCACGACCTTCGTTGAAGCCTGGTCGGGAGAGCAACTGGTAGGGTGTGCAGGCCTTGCCGCGAACGTCATCAAATGCGTGGCGGTCGATGCGCAGCTTCGCGGCGAAAACCTCAGCGCCCGGCTGCTGGCGGAAGTGGAGAACCTGGCGCTGGCGCGCGGCCACTTCCACCTCTTTCTCTGCACGCGCCCCTGCAACCGGGAGCGCTTTCAGCACAGCGGTTTCTGGCCCATCGTGCAGAGCGGCAATAACGCGGTGCTGATGGAGAACACGCCGTCGGGCATTGAGCGCTACTGCCGCTCGCTGCGGGCAAAGCGGCTGGCAGGTAAGCGCATTGGCGCCATCGTCATGAACGCCAACCCCTTTACCCTCGGCCACCGCCATCTGGTGGAGCAGGCGGCAAAAGCCTGCGATGCCCTGCATCTGTTTGTGGTGCGCGAAGATGCCTCGTTTTTCCCCTTCGCCGCGCGGCTGAAGATGGTGAAAGCGGGCGTAGCGCACCTGGCGAATGTCACGGTGCATGAGGGCTCGCAGTACATCATCTCCCGCGCCACCTTTCCGGCCTACTTCCTGAAAGAGACCGGCAAAGTGCAGCAGGCGTGGAGCGAAATCGACCTGCTGATCTTTCGCAACCACATCGCCCCGGCGCTCGGCATTACCCACCGCTTTATTGGCAGCGAACCCTTTTGCGCGGTGACCCGCCAGTACAACAACACCATGCACCAGATGCTGGGGGGCGCGGTTGAGGTGGTGGAGATCCCGCGTATTAAAGCCGCAGGCACGGCAATTTCGGCGTCCGAAGTGCGCCGTTTATTAAAAACACACCAGTTTTCCCGCATTCGGGAAATCGTACCAGATACCACTTTCGCGCACCTTGAAGCCCATTACAGCGTGGAAGTCGCTTAAAAATCAGGACTGATAACTATGAAAATTGTACGGGAGGCGCTGGCGGGAACCCTCGAATCCAGCGACCTGATGGTGAAAATCGCCCCTACCGACGGTGAGCTGGAGGTGGTGGTGCGCAGTGAAGTGATCAAGCAGTTTGGCGATCAGATCCGCCGCGTGGTGAATGAGACACTGCGCGCGATGGAGATCCGCCAGGGCTTAATCATTATTGAAGATAAAGGCGCGCTGGATTGCGTGATCCGCGCCCGTCTGCAAAGCGCCGTGTTGCGCGCCGCAGAAGAGAAGGAGATCGCGTGGGGGACACTGCTGTGAAAAAACTCCGTCGTAGCATGCTGTTTCTGCCGGGCGCTAACGCCGCCATGCTCTCCACCGCCTTTATCTACCGCCCCGATTCAATCATGTTTGACCTCGAAGATGCGGTGGCGCTGCGCGAGAAGGACACCGCGCGCCTGCTGGTCTTTCATGCTCTGCAACATCCGATGTACCAGGATATTGAAACCGTGGTACGCATCAACCCGCTGAATACCCCATTTGGCCTGCCGGATCTCGAAGCGGTGGTGCGCGCCGGTGTTGATGTGGTACGCCTGCCGAAAACCGACAGTCCGGAGGATATCTACGAACTCGAACGCCATCTGGAGCGCATCGAGCTTGCCTGCGGGCGGGAAGTGGGATCAACCCGCGTGATGGCGGCGATTGAGTCGGCGATAGGCGTGATTAATGCCGTGGCAATTGCCCGCAGTTCGCAGCGGCTGATCGGCATTGCGCTGGCGGCCTTCGATTACGTGATGGATATGCAGACCGAGCGCGGCGACGGCACCGAGCTCTTCTATGCCCGCTGTGCGGTGCTGCACGCTGCCCGTGCTGCCGGTATCGACGCTTTCGACGTTGTGTGGTCAGACGTCAATGATGAAGCCGGGTTCCTGCGCGAAGTGGAGCTGGTGCGCAAGATGGGCTTTAACGGCAAATCGCTGATTAACCCGCGCCAGATTGACCTGCTGCATAACGCCTATGCGCCGACGCAGCAGGAGGTCGATCACGCCAAAGTCGTGATTGAGGCGGCAGAGGAGGGGGAGCGTAACGGCCTTGGCGTCGTCTCCCTGAATGGCAAAATGATCGACGCCCCCATTATTAACCATGCGCAGATGGTGCTGGAACGCGCGGCGGCGTCCGGCGTGCGTCGTTAAGGAGAAAACCATGAACCACCAAACTGAGCTGCTTCACGTCAACTTTCCCCATCTGCGTGAATTGAAACCCTTTGATACCGCCCACAGCGCCACGCCGTGGCTGGCGGATGATGACGCCAGGCTAAACCGTAAACTCTGCGCCTCGCTGGAAGAGGCGATTAGGCGCAGCGGCCTGCGCGATGGTATGACCATCTCTTTCCACCACGCCTTTCGCGAAGGCGACCGGGTGATCAACACCGTGGTGGCAACCCTTGCGCGCCTCGGCTTCAAAAACCTGACGCTCGCCTCCAGTTCGCTGATGACCTGTAACGATGAGCTGATTGAGCATATTCAGAGCGGCCTGATCCGCAAAATTTACACCTCCGGCATGCGCGGCAAGCTGGCGGATGCCATCTCCCACGGGCTGATGGCAGAGCCGGTGCAGATCCACTCCCACGGTGGGCGGGTAAAACTGTTGCAGGATGGTGAGCTGAAGATCGATGTCGCCTTTCTCGGCGTGCCGTGCAGCGATGCCTTCGGTAACGCCAACGGTACGCAGGGGAAATCCTGCTGTGGCTCGCTCGGCTACGCGATGGTTGACGCCGAATTTGCCGATAAAGTGGTGCTGCTGACCGAAGAAGTGGTGCCGTTTCCCAATATGCCCGCCAGTTTGAGCCAGGATCGGGTGGATCTGATTGTCCAGGTGGAGAGCGTGGGCGATCCGGCGAAAATCAGCGTCGGCGCCGCACGTGTTACCAGCAATCCACGAGAGTTGATGATCGCCCGCTATGCGGCGGATGTGATTGAGCACTCCGGCTACTTCCGCGACGGCTTCTCGATGCAGACCGGCTCCGGCGCGGCATCGACGGCGGCGACCCGCTTTATGGCCGAAAAGATGGCGCGCCACGGCGTCAAAGCCCGTTTCGCCCTCGGCGGCATTACCGGCAGCCTGGTCGAATTGCATGAGAAGGGGCTGATTGAGAAGCTGCTTGATACCCAGTGCTTTGACGGTGAAGCGGCGGCTTCGCTGCGCCGTAATCCCAACCATGTGGAGATCTCGACCAACGTTTACGCCAACCCCGGCGGTAAAGCGGCAAGCTGCGACCAGCTGGACGTGGTGATCCTCAGCGCGCTGGAGATCGATATCGACTTCAACGTCAACGTGATTACCGGTTCGGACGGCGTAATGCGCGGCGCATCCGGCGGCCACTGCGATGTGGCCGCGGCGGCGAATCTGACCATTGTGGTTGCCCCACTGCTGCGCAGCCGCATTCCGACAGTGGTGAAGCGCGTGACCACCCGCCTGACGCCGGGGGAGAGTATTGATGTGCTGGTCACCGACCACGGTATTGCGGTCAACCCGGCGCGCCCGGAAGTCCGCGAACGTTTAGTGGCGGCAGGGCTGAAAGTTGTCGATATCGAGGCGCTCTATCAGCGGGCAATTTCCCTTACCGGCGAGCCAAAACCGATCGCCTTTACCGACCGCATTGTCGGGGTGATTCGCTATCGCGACGGCAGCGTGATTGACGTTGTGCGCCAGGTAAAAGAGGAGGCGTTATGACTACCATGACTCCCGAGCGTACCGGTGTCAGCCTTGAGGCGCTGCTGGCGGCGAAAGAGAACCGCGCCGCGCGCCAGGCTGACTGGCTTCGCCACTATCAACAACCGATTATCTCCCTGACGCTGGTCACCCCGGGCGCGGTGAAAGATACGATGCGCTATCGCAACACTATGGGCGTGGCGTTACAGGCCTGCGACCAGATGCTGTGGCAGCACGGCTGGCAGACGCTTGACCGCCAGGTGCTGTGGCTGCCGACCGGCGCGGAAGCGATGTGGTGCGTGGCCCATCCGGCGGCGGAAATCAAAGCGCAGTGCATTGAGCTGGAGCAGACCCATCCGCTCGGCAGGCTGTGGGATTTTGATATCTTCTGCCCGCAGAACGGCCAGGTTGGCCGCCATTCACTGGATCGCACCACCCGCCGCTGTCTGGTGTGCGATGAACCGGCGCACAGCTGTGCCCGCTCCCGCCGTCATCCGCTGGATGAGGTGGTGAGCCGCGTTGAGGGGCTGATCAATGGCTGGTTTACCCGCGACTAAACCTGCCGTGGCGTTTGTGCCTGCGCTGGCGGCGCGGGCGCTGCGGCAGGAGCTGGATCTCACCCCGAAGCCGGGGCTGGTGGACAGGGCAAACAGCGGCGCGCACCGCGATATGGATTACGCGCTGTTTCTCGCCAGTATCGACGCCATTACGCCGTGGTTTGCCCGCTTCGAGCAGGCGGGTTTTGATCATGCCCATCAACCGGCGGCGGCGCAGTTACGGCTGATTCGACCGATGGGGATTGCTTGTGAGCAGGCGATGTTTGCCGCCACTGCTGGGGTGAATACCCATAAAGGCGGCATCTTCTCACTCGGGTTGCTGTCGTTTGCCGCCGGGCGGCTGCGGGGGCTGGGTTGGCAACTGAGCGCGGATGCGCTTTGTAACGAGGTGAGCGCGATCTGCCGCGGGCTGGTGGCGCGCGAGCTGGCCGGGCGGGCGCAGGCAATCACGGCCGGTGAAAAGCAGTTTCGCGACTATGGCCTGACCGGCGCGCGCGGCGAGGCGGAGCAGGGGTTCATCACCGTGCGCCGTGCGGTATTGCCCTTCTGGCAGCAGGAGCAGGGGGAGCGCCGTTTGCACAACGCGCTGCTCAGGCTGATGGCGGTTAACCGCGACAGCAATCTGGTGTCACGCGGTGGCCTGGCGGGGCTGCGTTATGTGCAGGATTATGCACAGCAGCTATTAGCCACCGAATGGGAGAGGGATGATTTACGCCAGATGGATCAGGCGTTGATTGCGCGACATTTAAGCCCCGGCGGCAGCGCCGATCTGCTGGCAGTGGCGTATGTGCTGGCGATGATCCCGTAACTGAAGCTGTTACGTAGGCCGGATAAGGCAACGCCGCCATCCGGCAATAGGTGCAAATGCCTGATGGCGCTGCGCTTATCCGGCCTACGGACGTGCATCGATTATGTGTCGACGCCGAAGAGGCTGCTTCGTAGGCCGGATAAGGCAACGCCGCCATCCGGCAATGGGTACAAATGCCGGATGGCGCTGCGCTTATCAGGCCAACAAAATGATACGCATAAAAAAACCCGGCGCTCAGGCCGGGTTTTCTGTTTACGCTTTCTGCGTCACGCCAGATGGCTCGCGCACGTGTTTGTACTTAAACAGCATCACGAAGGCGACGGCCAGCACCAGCGAATAACCGGCGAAGATCAGCCACACGGTTTTCCAGTCGGTAAGACCGGCGGTGGTGTACATCTCCACCACTTTGCCGCTCACCATACCGCCGAGGATACAGCCGAAGCCGTTGGTCATCATCAGCAGCATACCCTGCGCGCTGGCGCGGATTTCCGGGCTAACCTCTTTCTCAACAAACACCGAGCCGGAGATATTGAAGAAGTCGAAGGCGCAACCGTACACGATCATCGACAGCACCAGCAGCACGGTGCCGAACGGCGTTGGGTCGCCATAAGCGAACAGACCAAAGCGCAGCACCCAGGCGAGGATACTGATCATCATCACGTTCTTAATGCCGTAACGGCTCAGGAAGAACGGAATGGCGAGGATAAAGACCGTTTCCGAAATCTGCGAAATCGACATCATTACCGACGCGTGGGTAACGATAAAGCTGTTAGCGAACAGCGGATTCGAGTCGAAGCTGTGCAGGAAGGTGTTGCCGAACATATTGGTGATCTGCAACTCCGCGCCCAGCAGCATGGAGAAGATAAAGAAGATCGCCATACGTTTGTTTTTATACAGCGCAAAGGCGTTCAGGCCGAGCATCTCCACCCAGGTCTGCTTCTGCTTGCTGTTCGCTACCGGAATGTGCGGCAGCGTCAGCGCAATCACGCTCAGCAGCAGCGACAGCGCCGCGCCAATGTAGAGCTGCATATGGCTTAACTCAAAGCCGGAGAAGCTCACCGCCCACATGGCGAGGATAAAGCCGATGGTGCCCCAGATACGAATCGGCGGGAAATCGGTGACGATATCGTGCCCGGCAGATTTAAGACGGAAATAGGAGATGGAGTTCACCAGGCTCAGCGTCGGCATATAGGCCAGCGAGTTGAGCAGAATAATGGCAAACATCGCGCCCGGCGTGGTGACGCCTGCGGCGATAAACAGCGTGATGGCCCCGACCAGATGACAGAGGGCATATACCCATTTCGCGCTAAGCCACTTATCGGCGACGATGCCTAAAAGGGTTGGCATAAACAGCGAGGCGATACCAAGGGAGCTGTAGACCGCGCCGACTTCCGCGCCCTGAAATTTCAGGGTCACGATCATATAAGAGCCAAGTGTCGTCAGCCAACTGCCCCACAGGCAGAACTGCAGAAAGATGATCACTTTCAGCTGCAGCTTAAGATTCATGCTTTTTTCCTCGCAAAGGAGACGGTTGTCGTTGTAATGGGCAGATATACTGCGATTTGTGGCGGCACTTTATCACTTTGCGGCGGCGTTGTTTGTTACGTACGACAGAAAAATGCAATCTTCGTCTGATTGCATTCTTATTAAGTGATCTTGATCACGCTTTTACGCAACCGATTGCGAGGGCCAGAAGGCGGGCTTATGCCCTTTTACCTGCAAAGGTAAAAAGGCATAAACCACAAGGGGCGTTAATTACGACGGTAGGTTTTCTGCGCGGCGTTCACTTTGTAGAGATAGCGGCGTGACTCAGCAGAAGGGTGGCGCGTGGTCAGCGTTTCATACACATCGCCCGGCGACATGGTATTGATGATATTCGCCGCCTGCACTTTATCCGCCGAGAAGACGCGCAGCACGCTGCCCGCACCGCCGTTATAGGCAGTGATCACCGCATAGCGACGTGAGGTCGGGTTGCTGATACCGCCAAGATAGACATTGTTCAGCATCGCCAGATAAGCGGTGCCGGTATCAATATTGCTCTGCGGATCGAAGAGATAACTGCGGTCCGGCGTACCGGATTTCCCCTGCGCGCGGAAAACATCTTTCCCGGCGCTGTGCTGCACTACCTGCATTAGACCTAGCGCATCGGAGCGGCTCACCGCATAGGGGTTGAAGGAGGATTCTGTCTGCATAATCGCCAGAATCAGCGACTCCTCAACGCCATACTTATGCGACGCTTTGCGCACCATGCCCATATATTTATGCGCACGTTTATCGAGGTGGTTCGGCACCAGGTTAATAGTGATGCTGGAGATCACACGGATGCCGCTGGTGCGGGTTTTCAGCCGCGTTTGCAGCAGATAGTCGGCATATTTTTCCGCGCGCCACTGCCAGCGAATCGCTTCGCCGTTGTTATCCAGCACCTGACCATAGAGGAAAGGCTGTTTGGAGATGGTGATATCGTCGGTATCGGAGTAGAGATCGATAGAGCCGGGATCGTCGCCCATCAGCAGCGTTTTAACGATCGCCGCGCGCAGGTGCGCCGCCGGATCGGTCGCCGAGATGGTTTCGACAGTAATCGTCCCTTCATCAAAGTTGATGTGGCTTCGCGTCTGGTACTGATCGGTATACTTAACGTAATCCTTTGGGCCTGCGATCAGTACTTCGTTAAAGCCCCATAAATTCTCAATATTGTGGGCGAACTGGCCCATCAAAATGTCAAAACCGTTGGTGTCTTTGATCCAGGCTTCGTTGTAGTCTTCGCCGGATTTATTAGAGCTGGAACAAGAGATCAGCAACGGCGCGATCATCGCTAGCGCTAAAAATTTTTTCATCATTCCGGATGCAGTTGTGTTTGATTACAGCGCCTGAGACGCTCGCGAACCGGCAATGCCTTCCCTGGATTTATGGCACTGCCGGCGGGTTTAAACCACGACGCCTATTTTTTTTCTTGTGGCGTGTAGCCTTCAATGTGCACGTCTTTGCCTTCAAACAGGAAATTGACCATCTCCTCTTCCAGCAATTTGCGGTGCTCGACGTTCATCATGTTGAGTTTCTTCTCATTGATCAGCATCGTCTGCTTCTGCTGCCACTGCTTCCAGGCCTCTTTCGAGATCTCGTTATAAATGCGTTTACCCAGGTCGCCCGGATAGAGCTGGAAGTCTTGCCCTTCCGCTTCGCGTTGCAGGAAGGTACAAAAAATGGTTCTGCTCATAATCATTCCTCTTTTTGCGCGCCGCTAAGATGCTGCTTCGGCGCGTAATTGCTGTATCAGGCGTTCCACCGGAGCCGCCAGACCGACGGATGGCGGTTGCGCTAAGTTATACCAAAGACCTGCACCTTCATCCATGCACGCGGCAACGGAAGACACAGGAAGCCACATCGGCACAATATCGAGGTGGAAATGGCTAAAAGTGTGGCGGAACGCGACAAGTTGGCTGAGAGTATCTGCGTTAATCCCTTTTTGCGCCAGCCAGTCGCGCAGCGCCGCTTCATCGCTAAACTGCGGGAAGCAGAAGAGGCCACCCCACAGGCCGCTCGGCGGGCGCTGTTCAAGGTAAACCGTGCCTTCATGCTCCATCAGCAGCAGATAACCGGTGCGCTCGGGCAGGATCTGCTTCGGCTTTTTACCCGGGTAGCTGCTCCAGCTATGCGTGGCGTAAGCGACACAGCCGCTTTGCAGCGGGCAGAGTTCGCACTTCGGTTTTGAGCGGGTGCAGACCATGGCACCAAGATCCATCATCGCCTGGTTAAAGCGCTCGACGCCTTTCGCCGGTGTTACCTGCTCGCTTATCTCCCACAGCCGTTTCTCCACCTCTTTTTTCCCCGGCCAGCCGGCCACCGCATAACAGCGGGCCAGCACGCGCTTAACGTTGCCATCGAGAATCGGAAAGTGTTTGCCGAGAGATAAAGAGAGAATGGCACCCGCCGTTGAGCGGCCAACGCCTGGCAGCGCGGCGACCTCTTCGAAGGTTTCAGGAAAACGGCCATTGTGCAGCGTGGCGATCTGCTGCGCGGCTTTATGCAAATTGCGTGCGCGGGCGTAGTAACCGAGCCCGGTCCACAGATGCAGCACTTCATCCAGCGGCGCGTTGGCTAAATCGGTCACCGTCGGGAAGCGCGCCATAAAGCGCTCAAAATAGGGGATCACCGTTGTGACCTGGGTTTGTTGCAACATCACTTCTGACAGCCATACTTTGTAGGGCGTCTTTTCAATTTGCCAGGGCAGGGTTTTCCGCCCAAATTTGTCGTACCAGTCCAGAACCTGGGCTGAGAATTGAGACGCTTGCATGGTCACCAGAATCGCTTTATCAGGGGCGAAGATTGCAGCACAGCGGCGTTGCACTGTAAACCGGAACTTTCCGGTGCTTGCATCATGCCATGAACTTTGGATAATGCCCGTTTCCTGAACACTCTCACGAGCAGAAAACTTTATGAATAACGACGTCATTTCACCGGAATTTGATGAAAATGGCCGCCCGCTGCGCCGCATTCGTAGCTTTGTCCGTCGCCAGGGGCGACTGACGAAGGGTCAGCAGCATGCGCTGGACAATTACTGGCCGGTGATGGGCGTTGAGTTTACCGAACAGCCGCTCGATTTTACCGCCCTGTTTGGTCGCACCGCACCGGTGACGCTGGAGATCGGTTTTGGCATGGGCGCTTCGCTGGTCGAAATGGCGAAAACCCGCCCGGAGCAGGATTTCCTCGGCATTGAAGTACACTCGCCGGGCGTCGGTGCCTGCCTCTCTTCTGCGCACGAAGAGGGCGTCGAGAACCTGCGCGTAATGTGTCATGACGCGGTAGAAGTGCTGCACACGATGATCCCGGATAACGCCTTAAACATGGTGCAACTCTTTTTCCCGGACCCGTGGCATAAAGCGCGTCATAATAAGCGCCGTATTGTGCAGGTACCCTTTGCCGAGCTGGTGAAGAGCAAGCTCAAGCTGGGCGGCGTATTCCATATGGCGACCGACTGGGAAGCCTATGCAGAACATATGCTGGAGGTGATGAACTCCATCGACGGGTATAAGAACCTGTCGGCCAGCAACGACTATGTGCCGCGCCCGGAATCGCGCCCGGTAACGAAATTTGAACAGCGTGGCCATCGTCTTGGTCACGGTGTATGGGACTTAATGTTCGAGAGGGTGAAATAATGGCAAAGAACCGCAGCCGTCGCTTGCGTAAAAAAATGCATATCGACGAATTCCAGGAAGTGGGTTTCTCCGTCGCGTGGCGTTTCCCGGAAGGTACCACCGAAGAGCAGATCGACAGCACCGTTGATAACTTCATTAAGCAGGTGATTGCGCCGAATAAACTGGCGTTTGATGGCAGCGGCTATCTGGCGTGGGAAGGGTTAATCTGCCTGCAAGAGATTGGCAAATGCACCGAAGAGCATCAGGCCCTTGTGCGTAAGTGGCTGGAGGAGCAGAAGCTCGAAGCGGTACGCACCAGCGAACTTTTCGACGTCTGGTGGGACTAAACAAACATAAGGGCCAGCATCTGCTGGCCCATTTTGTCTCTACAGGAGTTAATAGAATGCGTAAAACGCTGCTGGCGGCAACGCTCACCCTTACAGCTTTCGCGGCGCAGGCAGATTATCAGTGCAGCGTCACGCCGCGCGACGATGTGATTATCAGCCCGCAAACCGTGCAGGTGAAGGGCGAAAACGGCAATCTGGTGATCACACCAGAGGGCAATGTGATGTTTAACGGCAAACAGCCTTCCCTTAGCGCCGCACAGCGCGAGCAGGCGAAAGATTACCAGGCTGAGTTACGCAGCGCCCTGCCGTGGATCGACAACGGCGCGCTGACCCGCGTGGAGAAAAACCGCATTGCGCTGGATAAGATCATCGTCAAAGAGGTGGGGGAGAGCAGCAGCATGCGTAACCGCCTCACCAAACTCGACGCGCAGCTCAAAGAGCAGATGAATCGTATCATCGAGCATCGCAGCGACGGCCTGACGTTCCACTACAAGGCGATTGAACAGGTTCGCGCCGATGGTCAGCAGTTAGTCAACCAGGCGATGGGCGGCATTCTGCAGGACAGCATTAACGAGATGGGCGCGAAAGCGGTGATGAAAAGCGGCGGCAACCCGTTGCAGAATGTGCTCGGCAATCTCGGCGGCTTACAAACGTCTATCCAGAACGAATGGAAAAATCAGGAAGCTGACTTCCAGCAGTTTGGCAAAGATGTCTGCCAGCGCGTGGTTTCTCTCGAAGAGAGCCGCAAAGCGTTAACCTCCTCCCTGAAGTAACTTTCCACAGCGGCTTTTCCTTTCTGCGAACGCCGCTGTTTCAATATCTATTCATAAATAACCTTCTGGTTTGCGTTGCTTATTTAATACTCTTTTTCCTTAATTATGCTTACCTGGTATATCTCTCTTATTTCTGATAAATGCCTTTCAGTAAAATCAATCTTTATATCTCTATTTTTACCTACCAAATATTGGGGTTTTACTTAAAAAATAAACGACTTTGACTGGCGAACCGCTATTTACATACTTTCAGAATGTTCTTGTTGATGCTAATATCGCCGCCTCAATTACGGACACCACTCCTGCATAAGCACTCTATGTCATCAATAAACTTACAGCCGCGAAGCGACGCTTCATTTTATGAAGGTTCTGATCTTAATCTCAAAAATAACGAGGTTGATCTGCTTTATCTGTTCAGCCTTTTATGGCGAGGCAAAAAGCTTATTATTGCCACCGTCCTTTTTTTCGCCGTCTGTGGCTTCTTTATTAGCGCATTACTGCCGCAAAAATGGACCAGTCAGGCTGAGATAACACCGGCTGAAAAGATCCAGTGGGCGGAATTGCAGAGAGCGTTGATGACCCTGCAAGTCCTTGATGTGAAAAGTTCTGTTTCGCCGGATGATGTTTACAAACTCTTCCTCAAGAAATTTTCTTCACAATCGTTGAAAGAGGAGTTCCTTGCGACTTCTCCGCTGGTGCTGGGCCAACTGGAACAGAGTAATCTCGATCAGTATGATTTGCGGCGCGCGCTGGCGCTGGTGGCTGGCAACCTCAAACTTACCAACAACGATAAGTCGACAGGTACGACCGACACGCCGTACACCTCATGGTCGCTCAGTTTCACCGCGCCAAAGGCTGTTGAGGCTCAGCAGGTACTGACAGACTATATCAATTTCATTACCGCCAAAGTGGTGAGCGAAACGCTTGAAACCGTGCGTAACGATATTGAGCTGAAGAAAAACGTCGAAAAAAATGTGCTGGAGATGGATCGCACCCGCATTGCGAACGCGCACGAGGCTAAATTAAAGCGCCTGAACTACTCCCTTGAAGTAGCGAATGCCGCGGGCATCAAACGCCCGGTCTACAGCAATGGTCAGGCGGTACAGGATGACCCGGACTTCTCTATCGCGCTCGGCGCCGATGGTATCTCTGAAAAACTGCGTATTGAGCAGTCGATGAAAGATTTTACCGAGCTGAATGCAGACTTCCGTAACCGTGAGTATCATCTGGCGCAGCTTGAGAAAGTGAATATTAAAGATGTGGAGTTCTCTCCTTTTAAATATCAACTTTCGCCGTCGCTGCCGATGAAAAAAGATGGCCCGGGGAAAGCGATTATTATCGTGCTGGCGATCGTTCTTGGTGGCATTATCTCCTCTGGCATCGTCTTATTACGCCACGGAATGCACCAACGGAAATTGCTGTAATACCATTCTTTAAATAATCACGCCGCTAAAATAATTAAGGGGAAATAATATTTCCCCTTATTTTTATCTCTCACTTCACGTTATTCGCTAAGAAACAACTCAAGCAATGAATTGAGAAACAGCTTACCGTGCTCGGTTATCTGCCAGTGCGTTGCGGTCTCGGTCAGATAATTGAGCGCCAGCGCCTGCTCAATTTGCGGGCGGATGGTCGCTTCATCCAGACCGGTATACGCGGAAAACTCTGCCCGCGGCGCCGGTTCCAGCAGGCGGAACCGGTTCATAAAGAACTCGAACGGCTTATCCTGCTCTTCAACATCATGCTGCTTATCAAGGTAATTTCCCTGCATATAGCCGCGTGGATGGCGCGTTTTCGCCGTACGCAAAATGCGCCCGTCCGCGAAGGTCACTTTGCCGTGCGCGCCGCAGCCGATTCCGAGGTAGTCGCCAAAGCGCCAGTAGTTCAGGTTGTGCTGGCACTGATAACCCGGTTTGGCATAGGCCGAGGTTTCATACTGCTGATAACCGGCAGCCGTCAGGATCTGATGCCCCTGCTCGAAGATATCCCACAGCGCGTCGTCATCCGGCAGCACCGGTGGGCGCGAGCTAAAGAGGGTATTAGGTTCGATGGTGAGCTGATACCACGACAGATGCGGTGGATTTAAGGCGATGGCCTGGCGCAGATCGTCGAGCGCTTCCTCAACGGATTGATCCGGCAAGCCGTGCATTAAATCGAGGTTGAAACTGCGCAGCCCCAGCCCGCTCGCAAGGCGTGCCGCACGTTTAGCTTCTTCCGGGCCGTGAATACGCCCGAGACGCTGCAACTTGGTTTCGCTGAAACTCTGCACGCCTATCGAGATACGGTTAACGCCAGCGCGCTGGTAGTCGGCGAAGCGGTCAGCCTCAACGGTGCCCGGATTCGCCTCCATGGTAATTTCCGCATCACTGGCCAGCGGCAGACGCGCGCGAACGCCATCAAGCAGAGTCTGCATTGCCGGGCCGGAGAGCAGGCTCGGCGTACCGCCGCCGATAAAGATGGTCTTTATTTCCCGTCCCTGGGCGTAGGCGGCATCACCATCCAGATCCGCAAGCAGATGCTGGACATAGTCGTCGTGCGGCACTTCGCCCTTCAGCGCGTGGGAGTTGAAGTCGCAGTAGGGGCACTTCTGCACGCACCAGGGAATGTGGATATAGAGACTCAGAGGCGGCAAATCAGCCATTACGC
This sequence comes from Kosakonia sp. S57, assembly GCF_016516575.1. Taxonomy (NCBI): domain Bacteria; kingdom Pseudomonadati; phylum Pseudomonadota; class Gammaproteobacteria; order Enterobacterales; family Enterobacteriaceae; genus Kosakonia; species Kosakonia sp. S57. Next base: position 22,334 of record NZ_JACVUL010000016.1, read on the forward strand.
ATTGCTTCCAGTAACAGGGTTAACGCCTGACCGCGATGGGAGAGGGCGCGCTTCTCGTCGCGTGTCAGCTCCGCGGCGGTTTTGCCTTCGGAGGGGACGAAAAAGATAGGATCATAACCAAAGCCGCCGCTGCCCGCAGGCGCGCGGGCAATCACGCCAGGCCAGCTTCCGTGGCACACCAGCGGCGTCGGATCGTCGGCATGGCGCATATAGACCAGCACACAGTGGAACTGCGCCTGGCGCTCGCCGTCCGGCACGTTTTGCAGCGCATCAAGCAGTTTTTCCAGGTTCTGCTGATCGCTGGCTTCAAGGCCTGCGTAGCGTGCGGAGTAGATCCCCGGCGCGCCGCCCAGCGCATCGACTGCCAGCCCCGAATCATCGGCAATGGCGGGTAAGCCGGTCACTTTTGCCGCATGGCGGGCTTTCAGAATGGCATTTTCAATAAAGGTCAGCCCGGTCTCTTCAACGGATTCGACGCCCAGCTCGGTTTGTGCGACCACATCGAGGCCGAAATCATTGAGCAGCGAGGCAAGCTCGCGCACTTTACCGGCGTTACCGGTGGCGAGGACAACTTTTTGCATAGCGGATCCTAATTTATCAGCGCCGCGACTTCTGTCGGGATCTGTTGCGGATGAACGATTTTAATCTGTTTATGGCGGCCCAGTTCGCCCTTTTCGATCAGCACCTGGCTTTTCGCGACGCGGAACTGTTTAGCGAGAAATTTCACCAGGTGCGCATTGGCCTGGCCATCCACCGGCGGGGCGGTGATGGCGACTTTCACTTCGTCGCCATGCAAACCGATAATCGCGTCGCGGCTGGCTTTCGGCTGAATATAAAGCCGTAAAACCAGCCCGTCCTGAGAGGAAACAACGGCACTCATAGTGCCATCCACAGCCCCGGCAGCAGCATATTACCGGTGGATTGCAGCAGTTCGGCAATCCCCATATTGAGCACATAGAGCAGCAGCACGAGGATCATCGGCGAGAAGTCGATGCCGCCCATTGCCGGCAGCAGGTTGCGGATCGGGCGCAGCAGCGGCTCGGTCAGCTGAACCAGTGCGTACTCAACCGGGCTGCGCCCCTGGCTGACCCAGCTCATGATTGCCATTACCAGCAGCACCCAGAAAATCATCAGGCCAATGGTTTTGACCAGAATAAGCAGGGCGGATATCCAGATAATCGGCTGCAAGGTGACCACCATAAACAGCACGATTGCCTTGATAAAACTCAGCACAAAAGCGACCAGCAGCGAGGCGCTGTCCAGCGGCCCCATCGCCGGGATAATGCGGCGCAGCGGCCCGACAATCGGCTGGGTGGCTTTAACGACAAATTGCGAAAAAGGGTTATAAAAATCACAGCGTGCCCACTGCATCCAGACGCGCAACAGCAGAACCATGGTGTAGAGTTCAATTACTGTTGAGAGCAGGAAAGTCAACGTCTTCATGGCGTTCCTCAGTTTCTCTTACTTTTTTGTGTAATCGCGCGCACCAAAAATGGCGGTACCAATGCGCACCATCGTACTGCCCGCCGCGATGGCTGCGGACATATCATCCGTCATGCCCAACGACAGGGTATCGACCGTTGAATAGCGCGTTTTAAGCGCCTCAAATGCTACAGCCATTTGCCGTGCCACGGCAAACTGCCGTTCGTACTCTGCTTCCGGTGCCGGGATCGCCATCAACCCGCGCAGGCAGATGCCCGGCAGTTCAGCGAGTTGCGCGGCAAGCTCATCCAGTTCACTCAGGGGGATCCCGGACTTGCTCTGCTCATCGCTGATGTTGATTTGGATAAGAACATTAAGCGGCGCGCGCGTGGCCGGGCGCTGCTCGCTAAGGCGGCTGGCGATGCGCAGACGGTCGACAGTGTGGCACCAGTCGAAGTGCTCCGCTACCAGACGGCTTTTGTTGGACTGCAACGGGCCGATAAAGTGCCACTCCAGCCCGCTGACACCCGCCTGCTGGAAGTGCTGGATCTTCTCCACCCCCTCCTGCACATAGTTTTCACCAAACGCACGCTGCCCGGCGTCAATCGCTTCTGCGACGGCGCTCGCAGGCTTAGTTTTACTCACTGCAAGTAACGTAACTTCTTCTGAAGCCCGGCCGCAGCGTGCCGCCGCGGCGGAGATTTTGTCCCGGACCTGTGCCAGGTTATGCGCGATATCGTTCATGATTCCAGGATGGCGTAATGGATATAGAAGAAATAGTGGCGCTTAGTGTAAAGCATAATGTCTCGGATCTACACCTGTGCAGTGGTTCTCCACCGCGCTGGCGACAGCACGGGAAGCTTACCGTTGCGCCTTTTGAGCAGCCCGACATCAGCGCACTGCTTAGCGGGCAGCTTACCTCCCTGCAACAGCAGCAGTGGCGCGAGTCGAGGCAGGTAGATTTCGCCCTGACCACCGCGAGCGGCAGGCGGCTGCGCGCAGGCGCGTTTGCCCGCCACGGCGGCATCTCATTAGCGCTGCGCCTGTTGCCACAGCGCTGCCCGCAGCTTAGCGATATCTCTGCTCCGGCGGCGCTGGCCGAACTGCTGGCGCGGGAGAACGGCCTGATCCTCGTCACCGGCGCGACCGGGAGTGGTAAATCGACAACCCTTGCGGCGATGGTGCAGCACCTCGATCAGCAGGCCGGGGCGCATATTATTACACTGGAAGATCCCATCGAGTTCGTGCACCAGAGCGGCAACAGCCTGATTCAGCAGCGCGAGATTGGGCAACACTGCGCCTCGTTTGCCGATGGGCTGCGCGCGGCGCTGCGCCAGGATCCGGATGTGATCCTGCTTGGCGAACTGCGCGACAGCGAGACGATCCGCCTGGCGCTCACCGCCGCCGAAACCGGGCATCTGGTGCTGGCGACCCTGCACACGCGCGGCGCGGCGCAGGCCGTCGAGCGGCTGGTGGACAGTTTCCCGGCGCAGGAAAAGGAGCCGGTGCGCAGCCAGCTGGCGGGCAGTTTACAGGCGGTGCTGGCACAGAGGCTGGAGGTGGATAAGCAGGGCGGGCGCGTGGCGCTGTTTGAGCTGCTGATTAATACCCCGGCGGTGGCGAACCTTATCCGCGAAGGCAAAACGCATCAACTGCCCGGCGTGATGCAAACCGGGCAGCAGCAGGGGATGCAGACCTTCGCGCAGAGCCACCAGCAGCGGGTGCGCGAAGGGCGTCTTTAGTGAAGATGCAGCGCGTAAACGGCGGGCAGCGCGCCTGCGGTAGCGACGACCTCCAGCCTGATGCTGCTCGCCGTAATGGGGCGGGTGAAACGGTGCTGACAGACGGAGTGGTGATTATCATGCACCTCTGCCAGCAGCCACTCGTCGGCCCACAGGCGATAGTGCGTAATGCAGTGCGGCGTGACGGCGAGCGGGTGTCCCATCTGTACGGACTCCATGGCGTTATCGAAATCGTTGTCCTGCACCAGCGTCAACTGGCTAATCGTCTGCGGGCTCTCCCAACGCCAGACAATCTCCGGCGCGGCGTCATCCAGCGCCGGGGACCATGCGTTGATCTGCTGTTCAGGGCGCAGGCGGCCATTGAGCACATTCTGCATGCTCCAGGCGGCAATCGGCGGATCGCAGCGCAGGGCGGGCAGGATCTGCGAAGGGTGGCGGCGAGGCAGCCAGAAGTCGAATTCATCGACGCCGTAATCGCCATCGGCGACCTGGCGGGTATGTTTGGCAACGCGCGCATTAAGGCTGTTAAACACCGTCATGATACCCGGCAGGCGCGCATCGGTCAGCGCGATCTCAACCTCTTCATTGGCAGCGAAAGCGAGAAAGACGTACTGGTTGCGTTCGCTCTGCCACTGGAAGGTGACGGTCTGTTCGCCTTCGTCAGCCACGCTCAGCGTCTGCTCTTCAAAGTGGCAATCCGGGGTGAAGTTGCCAGCCCGCACGCTGCCGAGCAGGGAGACCGTCAGCTCCGTTGGCCGCTTTGCCCGCAGCCGCAGGGTGATGGAGGGCACGGTATGGCCCGCCGGAACGGGCAGCAGCAGGGCCATCCTCTCTGCCAGCGGATGCCAGTTGCCGTTGGGCGCAAGCGCCGTCAGGCAGTACTCGCTGCTGGCGCTGACGCTGGCACCTGCCGCCGGGTCGTTGAGCCACTGGCGCGGAATATAACAGCCGTTAAGCTGCAGCTGCTGTTGCAGCGCGCCGATATGCTCGCGCTGGGCCAGGGCCTGCGGCGTGAGACCGCGCGCATGGCAAAGCGCGGCGGCGCGCCCCACCACCTCGCCGAGCAGGCCGCAGGTACACATTACGCGGGCGCTACCGAAGGCGACGTGGGACGCGGAGATAATCCGCCCGGTCAGCAGCAGGTTATCCAGCGAGCGGCTGTAGAGGCTGCGAAACGGGATGGTGTAGGTGCCTTTGCTGTGAAACTGACGGCAGCCGTCATGGGTGCTGTAGACGCCGTCCGCCGGGTGCAGATCGATCGACCAGCCGCCGTAGCCCACGGCATCGTAGTGGTCGCGCTGCTCAATGATATCCTGCTGGCTCAGCAGATGGTCGCCAACGAAGCGGCGGCTTTCGCGCTTGCCGGGGATCGCGCCGACCCACTCGATGGTCATCTTGTCCGCTTCCGGGAAGTTGCCGGAGTTTTTGATGTGATCCCACACGCCCCAGACGATCTTCCACAGCTCCCATTTGATCTCTTCGCTCTCATGCACGGTATCAAGACGCCCGCCCCACTCAAGCCACCAGAGATCGCAGCCGTTAAGGGTAGAGGTGAGGCGTTTATAGCGGGGGATGGCGGTAATATCTTTCAGCGCAAAGGAGGGGGGAACAAAGTTAACCGGCCCATCAGTCTGCTTGGTGTAGAAGTAGATGGAGTGGCCGAGCTTATGGCCGAAGTTGTCGCCGGGGGCCATTTTCTCCCCGAGTTCCTCCGCTTCTTCTGCGCCCTCACGATATTCGGCACCCGCCAGATAGCCGAGCACGCCGTCGCCGGTGGCATCACAAAACTGTGCGCCGCTGACGGTATAAAACGTCTCGTTGATCGGGTTAAAGGCTTTTACCTGAGTGATGGTCTGCGCCTCTTTTTCCACCTCAAAGACGGCGGTATTAAGCAGCAGTGTCAGCCCCGGCTGGCTTCTGGCAAGGTCGAGCAGCACCAGGTCAAACATCACCGGGTTGCCCTCTTTGTTGCGCCAGAGGTTCTCCTCCATGATCTCGCCCATAATGCCGCCTTCGCGCGCCCAGCGGTTGTTGTTGCCCATATGCGATGTCGCGCCGTTCGCCCACAGGCGTACTTCGCTGGAGGCGTTGCCGCCGAGCACCGGCCTGTCCTGGATTAGCACGACCTCTAAACCGTCGCGCGCTGCCGCCAGCGCGGCGCAAAGCCCTGCCAGCCCGCCGCCCGCGACGACCAGATCGGCGTGCAGCTGCCGGGTCGGAAAAGCTCTGGCATCGGTGTGAGGAAAGATTTTCATTATCTTGTTTCCTTTTTGACTGACGGTAGAATCGTTTTTTCCAGCCAACTGAAAAGCGAACCCTGCAATGTCTTCTCAACCGAACCAAAGTCTGATTGATGGCATTCGCTGCCTGCAGTACCTCGTCTCCAGCGATCGCGCCATTGGCTGTCGTGAGCTGTCGCGTCTGATGGGCATTAACACCACCCGCGTAAACCGGTTATTGATGACCATGGCCTCTATCGGCCTGACTATGCAGGATGCGCAGCGTCGCTACCTTCCCGGCCCCGGCATTCATGCACTGGCGGCGCAGGCCATTCGCGGCTCGGCGCTCTTCTCCCACGCGCTGCCGCTGCTTGAACGCTACGCCCCGAAAGATATCGTCGTGGCGATGGGCGTGCTGTGGGAGGATCAGGTGATCTATATCTACCACTCTGAACCCGGTAGCCAGGTGAGCCAGGCGCTGGCCGGTTTCCATATGCTGCCTGCCTGGCAGTCGGTCATCGGCATGTCGCTGCTGGCAGCGGAGAGCGATGAGGCGCTGCAACAGCGCTTTACGCCGGAGCAGTGGCAGCAGCTTGGCCCGCATGTCGCCCAGCAGCGCGCGCAGGGGCACGTGGTGTGGCATCACGACGACGGCGAAGTGTCGATGGCGAAACCCCTTGGCGCCCACTCAGCCGCGCTCGCGTTTGCCGGTCTGTGGCAGGTTGACGATGCGGTGGTTGAGACGCGCTTAGACGCCCTGCACGAACTGGCTCAGCGCTTAACTGAGAAATCCTGATAGCCTTCAATGTTTCTTTTATAGAAACATTGGCGAGAATGCAAAAAGCGGGGCTGGAAAGTGTGAGAAGGATCGGCAGAAAGCCGCGACGCGATCGCGGCTAACAGAAAAGAGAGGGGAAAACGGGCAGGCTTACGGGTGCAGTTCGAAGTAGCTTTCGAGAATAATCACCGCCGACGCTGAGTCGACGCTGCCTTTATCAAGGGCGCGAAATCCGCCGCGTTCAAACAGCCCGGATCGCGCTTCAACGGTGCTTAACCGTTCATCATGCAGGATCACTTTTGCGCCAAAACGGCCGTGGATTTTATTGGCGAAGTTGCGGGCGCGGGCGGTGAGCAACTGCTCGGTGCCATCCATATTAAGCGGCAAACCAACCACCACCGCCTCGGGCTGCCACTCTTTGAGCAGGTTTTCGATCCGCTTCCACTCCGGGGTGCCGTCCTGCGCTTTCAGCGCCGTCAGCGCGCGCGCCGTCCCGGTAATGCGCTGCCCGATGGCAACGCCAATACTTTTGGTGCCGAAATCAAACGCCAGCAGTGTGCCGCTCATCAGGCATGCCCCGCGACGCCCGGCATGGTCGAAATATCGATGCCGATAAGCTTTGCCGCTTCGCGCCAGCGATCGGCTATGGGCGTTTTGAACAGGATATTGAGATCCGCCGGCGCGGTAAGCCACGCGTTATCAAGGATCTCCTCCTCAAGCTGCCCCTTATCCCACGACGAGTAGCCCAGCGCGACCATCACCTCAGCGGGTTGTTCGCCGGTGCCGAGCGTCTCCAGCACGTCACGTGAGGTGGTGACCACGGTGTTGTCCGAGACGCGAATGCTGGAGGCAAAACCGCCGGGTGGGGTGTGCAGGATAAAGCCGCGATCTTCCGCCAGCGGGCCGCCGAGCAGCACCGGTTTATCAAGACGGATCGCCGGGTCGCGTTCAACGGCCTCGATTTTCAGTTTTTCAAGCACGCCCTCTACCGTCAGGTTTTCCAGCGGCTTATTGATGATAAGCCCCATCGCCCCTTCCTCGCTGTGCTCGCAGATATAGACAACGGAGCGCCGGAAGAGGGGATCCTGGAGAGCAGGCATGGCAATAAGAAAGTGATGCTGTAAATTCATTGTCAGAGGTTCTGTTCCTGGTTCAAAAAAGCGACAACGTAGTATGGGGGGAAAGCAGGGTGCTGTCACGAGATAAAGCGGGAAGGGCGCGGGCTCTCGCTCGCACCCTGTGTGGCACTTATTTAGCCAGACGTTTTTCGATAGCGTCCATCAGCATACCGGTGATGGAGACCGGGAATTCGGCTTCGATTTCACGGATGCATGTCGGGCTGGTGACGTTAATTTCAGTCAGGCGATCGCCGATGATATCGAGACCGACGAAGATAAGCCCTTTGGCTTTCAGCACCGGCGCGACTTTACGCGCAATCGCCCAGTCGCTCTCGGTCAGCGGACGCGGTTCGCCGCGACCACCGGCCGCCAGGTTGCCACGGGTTTCACCGCCCTGCGGCACGCGCGCCAGGCAGTAAGGCACCGGTTCGCCATCGACTACCAGCACACGTTTGTCGCCCTCTTTAATAGCAGGCAGATAGTTCTGCGCCATGCAGTAGCGCGTGCCCAGTTCGGTCAGGGTTTCGGTAATAACCGAGAGGTTCGGGTCGCCCTCTTTGACGCGGAAAATCGAGGTGCCGCCCATGCCGTCCAGCGGCTTGAGAATAATGTCGGTGTGCTTTTGCCAGAAGGCTTTCAGCCGTGCTTTATCGCGCGTTACCAGCGTTTCCGGCGTCAGGTCCGGGAACCAGGCGGTGAAGAGCTTTTCATTACAGTCGCGCAGGCTCTGCGGTTTGTTAACGATCAGCGTGCCTTTCTCTTCCGCGCGCTCAAGGATATAGGTCGCGTAGATATACTCGGTGTCGAACGGCGGATCTTTACGCATCAAAACGGTGTCGAGATCGGCCAGCGCGATATCCTGCTCGCTGCCAAACTCATACCATTTGTCGTAGTTCTGCTCGACGGAGAGGGTACGCGTGCGGGCGCGGGCTTCACCGTTAATCAGATAGAGATCGGCCATCTCCATGTAGTGCAGCTCGTAGCCGCGGCGCTGTGCTTCCAGCAGCATGGCAAAGCTGGAGTCTTTCTTGATGTTAATGTCCGCGATGGGATCCATCACGATGCCGAGCTTAATCATTCTGCTTCTCCTTTCAACCCAGGTCGCCGAAGCGAACCTGAAGCGCGGTGATGGCGGTAAGCGCCGTTGTCTCGGTGCGTAGCACACGGGGACCTAACAAAATATCCGTAAACTGGTAGCGCGCGGTCATGGCGATCTCATCGGCGGATAACCCGCCTTCCGGGCCAATCAGCAGGCGCACGCGCTCGACGGGCAGAGGCAAGGTGTTAATGCTCTGGCTGGCGCGCGGATGGAGGTTGAGCTTCAGACCGCTCTCCTCTTCGGCGCACCAGGCTTCGAGATCCATGGCCGGGCGAATCTCCGGAACACGGTTGCGCCCGCACTGTTCACAGGCGGCAATGGCGATCTTTTGCCACTGCTGCAGCTTCTTGTTCAGGCGTTCGGCGTCCAGTTTAACGCCGCAGCGCTCAGAAAAAAGTGGCGTAATGAGGCTTACACCCAGCTCGATCGATTTCTGGATAGTGAATTCCATCTTTTCACCGCGCGACATCACCTGGCCCAGGTGAATATGCAGCGGCGATTCACGATCGTCCACTTCGCCGCGCAGCACGCTGACGCGCACGCTTTTTTTATCGGCGTGGGTGATTTCTGCGTCGAAAACCTGGTTAGAGCCATCGAAAAGCTGCACCGCCTGGCCCGGGCCCATACGCAGCACGCGGCCGACGTGGTTGGCAGCATCCTCGCTGAGGGCAATTTCACTGCCCGGCTGAATACATTCTGGGTGATGGATGCGGGGAATGCGCATGTTTTAGATCCGTTCAGATTACCGCCCGGCACGGCAGGGCGGATGTTAACAATGGCGCTAGTGTAGGTTAGCTCTTTCGCGCCATGCAAGCGCGCTGCACATACGGGTTATGGTTGCCCTGAATGGCCGCGATACGCTCATCGCGCGTGCACTCCCACGCAGTGACCGGATAGAGCTTATCCCAGGCGGTGAAAAGCTGGGTTTGCTGGCGTGAGAGCGGTAGCTGGTATTGATCGCGCATATAGAAGTAGGTGCGGGCAATCGAACCGCGTGCGCGCGCCGGTGGTTCAGCCAGCTTCGCTTTGAAATCGACCTTCATTTCGCACTGGCCATACTGCCCTTCACCGCCGTTCCACTGGCTGTACATAAAGTTACCGCGATCGCCATTCACCTCGCCCACGGCGGGTTGCAGGTTATGCATATCGCTCTCAATCTTACGGTAGCCCGGATCTTTGGCGCACTGTTTGCGCCCGCCATCTTGCCAGCACTGACGCAGGTGGCCGAACTGCCAGGCGGGCATCACATGCTCCCACTCGATGCGGCTGGCGCGGTTCTCATTTTTACGCACTTTATAGCCGCAGGAGGCGAGATCGACGACCCCTTTTTTGCCCTGCCAGATGATTTTACAGCCGCAGTAAAAATCGCCCGGCGCGTCAGCATTCACTTTCACTCCGGCCGCTTTGGCCTGGGAAAAGTTGTTGATACCGTTGGCGGCCAGGGCAGGCACTGCCAGCAACGTGAAGAGAAAAGGTATAAAACGGAACATAGCGAACTCCCTGTCAAAACGAGCTCGCAACGTAGCGGAAGGGGCTTCCTGATGCAATCAGTTAGCGCATAAAACTTCTTAATGGATTCAGTTAGCCGTTTCAGCCATTAACGGCTCGCCGCAGCGCACGCAGCGGTAGATCGCCTCACCGCGCACCACCCGATTATGGCGACGCAGGGTCAACTGATGCTGCTGGCATTTACAGCGGTAGGGGAAGGTGTTGCGCCGCACCGATTCCAGCTCAAACTGATGCGTTCGCCGTGCAGGTACGCCGAGCACACTCTCCATCATCCACTTCCACTCTTTGCCGTGTGGCGCAACGCGCCCGAACTCTTTCCACACCAGCAGGTGCGCCAGCTCATGGGGAACCACTTCATCAATAAAGGCTTGCTGATTTTCCAGTAGCAGCACCGGGTTAAGGCGAATTTCGTAATCGGCAAGCCACGCCGTACCGGCGGCGGTGCCGCGCTGTTGGTAGACCAGCTTCGGTTCAGGGTAGTCACGCTCAAGCTTCTGGTTAGCGAGGGCGAGTTTATCCCGCAGGCTACGCATAACAGCTTGCTGGAGGGCGATAGGGAGGCGGGGTGTTTTCATAACTGCAGAGAATAGGATGGGCGGGACGGGAGTGCAATAAGCAAAAAAGGCTTCCTCCGCAGAGGAAGCCTGAAGGGTGTTAATCAGTCACGGGAACCAATTTCACGCAGCGGACGGCCACGCATCAGGTTGCGCTCAATGTGCTCCAGCGAAACGTGTTTGGTTTCCGGCACCAGCCACAGGGTGAGGAGGATGAACAGCACGTTCAGACCGCCGTATACCCAGAAGGTGTTGGCATTGCCCAGCGTGTTCAGCATCGTCAGGAAGGTCGCGCCGACAATCATGTTGGCGATCCAGTTAGTGGCTGTAGAGAGGGTGATACCAAAATCGCGGCCTTTCAGCGGCTGGATTTCGGAGCAGAGAACCCAAATCAGCGGACCGGCGCTCATGGCGAAGCCGATGATAAACATCAGCAGCATGGCGACAGCGAAGTACTGCGCTGACGGCGAGTGGATGCCCATATGCAGCATCGTGCCGAGAATACCCATACCGGCGGCCATCACCATAAAGCCCAGCACCAGCGTCGGTTTACGGCCCCAGCGATCCACCAGGCCGATAGCGATAAAGGTCGCCAGCACGTTGGTCAGACCGACGATCACCGTTCCCCACATCTGTTCGGTGGTGTTGGTGTAACCCGCCAGTTCAAAGATTTTCGGCGCGTAGTACATGATGACGTTCATGCCGGTGAACTGTTGCATGATCTGCAGCAGCACGCCGAGGAAGACCGCGCGGCGGAAGTTGCTGTTCTCTTTGAACAGCGCCCAGCCGGTCTGCTTCACTTTCAGGCTTTCGCGGATCTCATCCAGCTCGTTTTTCGCTTCGGCGCTGGTGTCGCGCAGGCGCAGCAGCACCCGCTCAGCATCGTTGAAGCGGCGTTTGGCGGCGAACCAGCGCGGGCTGTCCGGCAGGAAGAAGACGCCAATCAGCAGCAGCACCGCTGGAATGATGATCACGCCCAGCATCCAGCGCCATGCGCCGCTGTAGCTGAAGGCGGTATCGGAGAGGTACGCGCCGAGAATCCCGATGGTGATCATCAACTGATACATCGAAATCATACTGCCGCGGATTTTTTCCGGGGCGATCTCAGAGAGGTAGAGCGGGGCGGTATAAGAGGCGATACCAACCGCCAGGCCGAGCAGCACGCGTGAAACGATCAGGAACTCAACGTTCGGTGCGGCGGCAGAGCAGAGGGAGCCGATAACAAACAGCACCGCGCCGATCATCAGGCTCTTTTTACGCCCGAGACGCCAGGAGAGCCAGCCGCTGCCGACTGCGCCGACGGCGGCACCAAACATCATTGAGCTCACCACCCACTCCTGAGTGTGCGAGCTGATTTGAAAATCTTCCGTGATGAAGGGCAGTGCGCCCGCAATCACGCCAATATCCAGGCCAAAAAGTAATCCTGCCAGTGCTGCGAGGAAGCAGACAAAAAAGGTCATGGCCTTGTTGGAATGCTTCTGTTTCTTATTGTCAGGCATTATGCCCTCCATTCATGTTATGAATTTTATCGAGATAAACGTTAGGTCACTCATAAGCGAAAAGTCGTGATATGCATCACATGAGTGTAATCGGTTACATTTCGGGCAGGCCACGAATGTAAATAAAAGTGTTGAGGATTATAGGATTCTTGACAATGAATGGTTAATTGCAGGGCGTTATTTCAGACTAAACCGAAGCGTGATGTAACAATTATGACGCGCGACCGTTTCAGCCAGTGAGGGAAGGGAGGAGTTTCGTTAATTGCCTAGTGTAATCGCTTTCAAATGAAATAGTTACGGGCAGAGTGAGTATAGCTGCACAAATGGCAGTGGATGGTTATAACGCGCATAAAAATGAAAAAGGCCAGCGCGAGGCTGGCCTTGATAGCGGTGCGGTCAGTGGATTATTTCAGGCCGGCAGCGTCGCGCAGCAGCGCGGCTTTGTCAGTTTTTTCCCACGGGAAAGATTCGCGACCGAAGTGACCGTATGCAGCGGTCTCTTTATAGATCGGGTGCAGCAGATCCAGCATCTGAATCAGGCCGTATGGACGCAGGTCGAAAAACTCACGCACCAGCAGCGTTAACTGCTCGGTGGAGACTTTCTCGGTGCCGAAGGTTTCAACCATGATTGAGGTCGGCTCTGCCACGCCAATGGCGTAGGAGACCTGGATTTCACAGCGGTCGGCAAGGCCAGCAGCCACGATGTTTTTCGCCACATAACGCGCCGCGTACGCTGCGGAACGGTCAACTTTCGACGGATCTTTACCGGAGAATGCGCCGCCGCCGTGACGGGCCATGCCGCCGTAGGTGTCAACGATGATTTTACGGCCGGTCAGACCACAGTCGCCCATCGGGCCGCCGATCACAAAGCGGCCGGTCGGGTTGATAAAGAATTTAGTCGAGGCGTTCAGCCACTCGGTCGGCAGGATCGGCTTGATGATCTCTTCCATCACCGCTTCCTGCAGCGATTTCTGATCGATATCTTCTGAATGCTGGGTGGAGAGCACTACAGCATCAATGCCAACGATTTTGCCGTCGTCGTACTGGAAAGTGACCTGGCTTTTCGCATCCGGACGCAGCCACGGCAGGGTGCCGTTTTTACGCACTTCAGCCTGGCGTTCAACCAGACGGTGAGCGTAGGTGATTGGCGCTGGCATCAGCACGTCGGTTTCGTTGGTCGCATAGCCAAACATCAGGCCCTGGTCGCCCGCGCCCTGCTCCAGCGGATCGGCACGGTCAACGCCCTGGTTGATATCCGGGGACTGCTTACCGATTGCGCTCAGTACGGCGCAGGAGTTGGCGTCAAAGCCCATGTCAGAGTGAACATAGCCGATTTCACGCACGGTATTACGGGTGATCTCTTCGATATCCACCCATGCGCTGGTGGTGATTTCGCCACCGACCAGCACCATGCCGGTTTTCACGTACGTTTCACAAGCGACGCGCGCTTTAGGGTCCTGCTCGAGGATTGCATCCAGCACAGCGTCGGAAATTTGGTCAGCGATTTTGTCAGGATGCCCTTCAGAGACGGACTCGGACGTAAAAAGGTGTTTTGCCATAATAAATTTTCACCTGGTGTAATTCGGTTAAATCGAATTCTGTGTTCGGCTCTCTTCACGGTGGCTACGCAAAGATGACACAAGAAGTCTGTGTGTTAATCGGTCTGGACGGATTAACATCTGGACGGCTATTTTAGGTTACTTATTCATCTCATTGCCAGCGTTTTTTGATCTGCGTCGCCTCCTGACACACTCTGTCACGGAAAATTTTCCTGGCAATGGGGCAAGAAGGCCTTTTTTATTTTGCTTTTTCACCCGGTTATCGGTATAAAACGCCGCGCGCGGCTCATCAAAAAAGCGCACGGCATCAGTGCTGTGTCGCCACTTCCAGCCGGGTTAAGCAGTGTATTTAATGGCTTTGGCTTGTCGCGGGTCGTCATGGCTTGCGTGGAGGTGATACGAAATAATGAACCGTCGTTTTCCGAATATTCTGCCGCGTCGTTCTGACGTGCACGCATTTCCCGTCATTCGCATCTCTGATCTGCAAACCAGCCGATGTTATCCCCATTTCGGCGCTTCTCAGGACTCCAGGGCCGGTAAGGCATTGTGATAACTGAACAAGGGCTCTCCTGAGCATCAGGAGTTTTCTCGTGGTTTCGCCGGCCTGTCATACTCGGGTCCGGACAGATGTTTTACTATCATATGAACCAGAAACCGGTCGCGCAGTCGGTGCTTTGGCATGTTATGCCGAAAATCATGGCTGTTTATGGGTTGTTATCGCTATGTGTCACTGCGATAGTAGTCAACTATTTCATCCCCGTGTCGCTTCGCCTCGCCAATGAGCAGGGTGACGTTCACAGGGTATACACTTTAATTAAGTGAGGTTCGCAATGTCTGACGACATCTCTTCAGTTTCGCCTTCGTCAGCAGGCGAACACGGTGCACTACGTTCCATGCAGGAGGTAGCGATGAGCTCCCAGGAAGCCAGCAAGATGCTACGGACTTACAATATTGCCTGGTGGGGCAATAACTACTACGACGTCAATGAGCTGGGCCACATCAGCGTGTGCCCCGATCCGGATGTCCCCGAGGCGCGTGTCGATCTGGCACAGCTGGTGAAAGCGCGTGAAGCGCAGGGCCAGCGTTTACCGGCGCTCTTCTGCTTCCCGCAGATCCTGCAACACCGTCTGCGCTCGATTAATGCCGCCTTTAAACGCGCGCGTGAATCCTATGGCTATAACGGCGACTACTTCCTGGTTTACCCGATCAAGGTTAACCAGCACCGTCGCGTCATTGAATCCCTAATCCACTCCGGCGAACCGCTGGGGCTGGAAGCGGGTTCAAAAGCGGAACTGATGGCGGTACTCGCCCATGCGGGCATGACCCGTTCGGTGATCGTCTGTAACGGCTATAAAGACCGTGAATACATCCGCCTGGCGCTGATTGGCGAGAAGATGGGCCACAAGGTCTATCTGGTGATCGAGAAGATGAGCGAAATCGCCATCGTACTGGAAGAAGCTGAACGTCTGAATGTGATCCCGCGCCTTGGCGTGCGGGCGCGTCTGGCATCGCAAGGCTCCGGCAAGTGGCAATCCTCCGGTGGTGAGAAGTCGAAGTTTGGTCTGGCGGCGACGCAGGTGCTGCAACTGGTTGAGATGCTGCGTGAGCGCGGTCGTCTGGACAGCATTCAACTGCTGCACTTCCACCTCGGTTCGCAGATGGCCAATATTCGCGATATCGCCACCGGCGTACGCGAGTCTGCCCGTTTCTACGTTGAGCTGCACAAGCTGGGCGTGAATATTCAGTGCTTCGACGTCGGCGGCGGCCTGGGTGTCGATTATGAAGGCACCCGTTCGCAATCCGACTGCTCCGTTAACTACGGCCTGAACGAGTACGCGAACAACATTATTTGGGCGATTGGCGATGCCTGCGAAGAGCACGGTTTGCCGCACCCGACGGTGATCACCGAATCGGGCCGCGCGGTCACCGCGCACCATACGGTGCTGGTCTCCAATATCATTGGCGTTGAGCGCAACGAATACACCCCGGCTATTCCGCCGGCGGAAGATGCGCCGCGCGCGCTGCAAAGCATGTGGGAAACCTGGCAGGAGATGCACGAGCCGGGGACGCGCCGTTCGCTGCGCGAGTGGCTGCATGATAGCCAGATGGATCTGCACGACATTCACGTTGGTTACTCTTCCGGCACCTTTAGCCTGCAAGAGCGCGCGTGGGCAGAGCAGCTCTACCTGAACATGTGCCATGAAGTGCAGAAGCAGCTCGATCCGAGCAACCGTGCGCACCGTCCGATTATCGACGAACTGCAGGAGCGTATGGCGGACAAGATGTACGTCAACTTCTCCCTGTTCCAGTCGATGCCGGATGCGTGGGGTATCGATCAGCTCTTCCCGGTGCTGCCGCTGGAAGGGTTGAACCATGCGCCGGAGCGCCGTGCGGTGCTGCTGGATATTACCTGTGACTCCGATGGTGCTATCGATCACTATGTCGATGGCGACGGCATTGCCACCACGATGCCAATGCCCGAGTACGATCCGGAGAACCCGCCGATGCTGGGCTTCTTTATGGTCGGTGCCTATCAGGAGATCCTCGGCAACATGCACAACCTGTTCGGCGATACCGAAGCGGTTGACGTGTTTGTCTTCCCGGATGGCAGCGTAGAAGTGGAGCTTTCTGATGAAGGCGATACCGTGGCCGATATGCTGGAGTACGTGCAGCTCGATCCGGGCAAGCTGTTAACGCAGTTCCGCGATCAGGTTAAAGAGACAGGGCTGGACGATGCGCTGCAGCAGCAGTTCCTCGAAGAGTTCGAAGCGGGTCTCTACGGCTATACCTATCTGGAAGATGAGTAACCTCATCGCACGGTGTGAGCCGCAATGAAATCAATCCCCTCCCGGCCAGGCCCGGAGGGGATTTTTTTATCGGCGCTGCCGGGGCGTAATAAAAAGGAGGCAAGCGCCTCCTTTATTCATTACTTGATGCCGTCTGCGGCCATACGGTCGCGAATGTGCTGGGCACGGGCTTCTGAAGCCGGGTGATCGTCAAACATTGAGCTTTGACGGCCCTGGTCCATCTTCGCCAGTTTTTCGAAGCTGGTGGCTAAACCGACCGGGTTAATGCCGCGCTTACGCAGCAGGTCGTAAGAGTAGTCATCCGCTTCCGACTCCTGACGCTGGGAGAACTGTGAGTTGACCAGTTTTTCCCCGAGCGCACCAAGCTGCGACTGGGACAAGCTACCAACCACGCCGCCCGCCGAGGCTGCCGCTGCGCGCACCGCATTAGTGCCGAGCGCCACCTGCATCCCTTTCTTCACATGGCCGAGCGCAACGTGGCCCATTTCGTGGCCAACTACCGCTTCGACCTCATTGTCGGTCATCATATCCATCAGGCCGCTGTAGACGCGGATGCAGCCATTCGCCATGGCAAAGGCGTTAACGTCTTTAGTGACATACACCTTGTAGTTCACCTTCTGGCCGTTGATGTTGTCGCCAAGGGCGGCGGCAATTTTGTTCACGCGTTGGCTGTATTCGCTGCTTGCAGGTGCGATGGTCGCTTTACTGTCCATCTGCTTACAGGCGTCGTCACTCAGGGCAATAACCTGCGCATCACTCAGGGTATAAGCCTGAAAGGCTTCTGCGCCGGAGCTGAGAAAACCGTTTGAATCCATGTTCTGACAACCGGCAAGCAGGGTGGTCATCCCCAGAGCAAGAAGGGCTGGGCGAATTTTCATTTATTATCTTCCGCAATGATTGAGTCGTTTTTTGCTCCGCCGTTCTTCTACACGAGAGGGCGGTGAGCGCCAGTATAAAGAAGAGAGTGTTGGACGGGCGAGGAGATTGCGCAACTTGCGAGCGGCTTCCAGAGATTTCTGAAGCGCAAAAGGATGCTCCATGTACATGATTACCCGCTTGGGTTACATTGTTGGCACTTTTTTCCGGCGTAGCCCAAAACGCGCTGTCGTCAAGTCGTTACGGGATTAGCCCTTAACAGTCCGATCTGGAGTCAAAATGTCCTCACGTAAAGAGCTTGCCAATGCTATTCGTGCGCTGAGCATGGACGCGGTACAGAAAGCCAAATCCGGTCACCCGGGAGCCCCGATGGGCATGGCAGACATCGCCGAAGTGTTATGGCGTGATTTCCTGAACCATAACCCGACGAATCCTGCATGGGCTGACCGCGACCGCTTTGTGCTGTCCAATGGTCACGGCTCGATGCTGATCTACAGCCTGCTGCACCTCACCGGCTACGATCTGCCGATTACCGAACTGCAGAACTTCCGCCAGCTGCACTCCAAAACGCCGGGTCACCCGGAAGTGGGTTACACCGCAGGCGTTGAAACCACCACCGGCCCGCTGGGTCAGGGGATTGCAAACGCAGTTGGTATGGCGATTGCCGAGAAGACGCTGGCCGCGCAGTTCAACCGTCCGGGTCATGACATTGTTGACCACTTCACCTACGCCTTTATGGGCGACGGCTGCATGATGGAAGGCATCTCTCACGAAGCCTGCTCGCTGGCCGGTACGCTGAAGCTGGGTAAACTCGTTGCGTTCTATGACGACAACGGCATCTCTATCGATGGCCACGTTGAAGGCTGGTTCACCGACGATACCGCGAAACGCTTTGAAGCCTACGGCTGGCACGTTGTTCGCGGCGTGGACGGCCACGATGCCGACGCCATCAAACGCGCCGTTGAAGAAGCACGCAGCGTCACCGACAAACCGTCGCTGCTGATGTGCAAAACCATCATCGGTTTCGGCTCGCCGAACAAAGCCGGTACCCACGACTCCCACGGCGCGCCGCTGGGCGACGCGGAAGTGGCACTGACCCGCGAACAGCTGGGCTGGAAACACGCTCCGTTTGAGATCCCGTCTGAGATTTATGCGCAGTGGGATGCGAAAGAAGTGGGTCAGGCGAAAGAGTCTGCGTGGAATGAGAAGTTCGCCGCTTACGCGAAAGCGTTCCCGGAGCTGGCTGCCGAGTTCACTCGTCGTATGAAAGGCGAAATGCCGGAAGATTTCGCAGCGAAAGCCAACGAATTCATTGCCAAACTGCAGGCGAAGCCGGCGAAAATCGCCAGCCGTAAAGCTTCCCAAAACGCTATCGAAGCGTTTGGCCCGCTGCTGCCGGAGTTTCTCGGCGGTTCCGCTGACCTCGCGCCTTCCAACCTGACCCTGTGGTCCGGCTCGAAAGCGATCAATGAAGATGCCGCAGGCAACTACATTCACTACGGCGTGCGCGAGTTCGGTATGACCGCGATTGCCAACGGTATCTCTCTGCACGGCGGTTTTGTGCCGTACACCTCCACCTTCCTGATGTTCGTCGAGTATGCGCGTAACGCGGTACGTATGGCGGCGCTGATGAAGCAGCGTCAGGTGCTGGTTTACACCCACGACTCCATCGGTCTGGGTGAAGATGGCCCGACGCACCAGCCGGTTGAGCAGGTTGCTTCTCTGCGCCTGACCCCGAACGTCAGCACCTGGCGTCCGTGTGACCAGGTTGAGTCTGCGGTGGCGTGGAAATATGCCGTTGAGCGTCACGACGGCCCGACGGCGCTGATCCTCTCTCGTCAGAACCTGGCGCAGCAGGAGCGTACCGAGCAGCAGCTGGCGGATATCGCTCGCGGCGGTTACGTGCTGAAAGATTGTGACGGTCAGCCGCAGCTGATCTTCATCGCCACCGGTTCTGAAGTGGAGCTGGCCGTTGCTGCGTGGGAACGTCTGACAGCTGAAGGCGTGAAAGCGCGCGTGGTCTCCATGCCGTCTACCGACACCTTCGACAAGCAGGATGCTGCTTACCGTGAAGCGGTGCTGCCGAAAGCGGTCAGCGCGCGCGTGGCGGTGGAAGCCGGTATCGCCGACTTCTGGTGCAAATACACCGGCCTGAACGGCGCGGTTGTTGGCATGACCACCTTTGGTGAGTCTGCGCCGGCAGAGCTGCTGTTTGAAGAGTTTGGCTTCACCGTGGATAACGTGGTCGCCAAAGCCAAAGAGCTGCTGTAATCCCCATTACCCGGTAGCGTTTCGCTTACCGGGCTTGCACTATTCCGTGCCGGAGCAGGCGTCATCGCCCTCCGGCACGTCTATGTTCTGCCCTCACCACGCTCTCCTCGTTTTACTGAACGCTCTCAAAGCCCCCTTGATCTATGTGTAAAAAATATACTGGATATCTATCCAGTAAGTTGTATACTATTTCCTCACCTTAACTGATGTGAGTTTGAGTAAGGAGTGAACATGCTGATCTCTGGTGAACATCTCAATTCGCAGGCTGCCACGTCGACCATCAGCAGCCGCGAAATCGCGAAGCTGACGGGCGTAACCCATGCCGAAGTCAAACGGATGGTTAAAAGCCTGGAAACTGCGCAACGTCTTTCCCAGCCGGTAAGCGCCAATGCTTACGAGCGCGAGGGCGAAATGCGGCAGGAGTTTTTGCTCAATAAGCGCGACTCACTGTTGACGGTTTCACGCCTTTCTCCGGCTTTTACCGCCGAAATGCTCGACCGCTGGCAGGAGCGCGAAAAAACCGTCGGCCTGCCGGATTTTACCAATCCTGCCGCGGCGGCACGCGCCTGGGCGGAGCAGTATGAAAAGCGCCAGCGTGCGGAAGCGCAGCTTGCCATTACTGCGCCTAAAGCGGAGTTTTTCGACCAGTATGTGCGGGTTGAAGAGTCGCTCGGTTTCCGCCAGCTGTGCAAAATGCTGCGCGTGAAAGAGCCGCAGTTCCGCCGCTTTTTGCTGGAGCGCAATATCATGCAGCGGGTTAACGGCGCGCTGATGCCGCCGCAGTACCATATCGATGCGGGTTACTTCACCGTGCATGGCGGCGTGGGCGAAAACAGCCACAGCTGGTCGCAGGCGCGCTTCACCGCGAAGGGCGTCAAATGGGTAGCCGATCTGTGGGC
This sequence comes from Kosakonia sp. S57, assembly GCF_016516575.1. Lineage (NCBI taxonomy): Bacteria > Pseudomonadati > Pseudomonadota > Gammaproteobacteria > Enterobacterales > Enterobacteriaceae > Kosakonia > Kosakonia sp. S57. Next base: position 42,686 of record NZ_JACVUL010000016.1, read on the forward strand.
GAAAGAGCTCTCTTCGCAGCCGGTTGAGATGCCGCGCGCGGATCGTACCGAACCGCAGGTGCCGGAGCGCAGCTGGTTTTAATCCGCGTTTAGCGCTTGGCATTAGTGCAGAAATGGGGGAGTGAAACGGGTTCAGCGTAGCCCTCATCAGCCCGGCTTGTTTAATGCTTCACAACACACTCTCCCGTCTGATAAACCAGCAAGGACGCTTTTCTCTCTCCTTCGTTTGCTTTTCTGGCCCTCAGTTAGACTCTGCCTTTTCCCGTCAATTATTCCAGCAAAAATGTGATGCAAGTCAGATTACTGGCGAATCCGTCTGGACAATCATTCCTTTTATTCCAGCTTTCGCTTATTCTAGCTGAAGCGTTTCAGTCGTTTAAATGTTCGACAAATAAGCAAACAGACGCAGTTCAGGCAGGCGAGGATTCCCCTCTGGTGGCGACTGGATTACTCTGTCATCCACTTCAGGCGGGCTGGCCTTGCAGGAGAGTTATGAGCCTACGCATAGCGATTAACGGTTTCGGTCGCATCGGGCGCAACGTGGTTCGGGCACTCTACGAATCAGGGCGTCGCGCCGAGATCACCGTGGTGGCAATCAATGAACTGGCGGACGCCGCGGGGATCGCGCATCTGCTGAAGTATGACACCAGCCACGGGCGTTTTGCCTGGGATGTGCGCCAGGAGCGGGAGCAGTTATTTATTGGCGACGATGCCATTCGCCTCCTGCACGAAAGCGAGATTTCTGCGCTGCCGTGGCGCGAGCTGGGCGTTGATATCGTGCTTGATTGCACCGGCGTTTATGGCAGCCGTGAAGATGGCGAAGCCCATCTGGCGGCAGGCGCGAAAAAAGTGCTCTTCTCTCATCCTGGCAGCAGCGATCTCGACGCAACCATCGTCTTTGGCGTGAACCATATGACGCTGCGTCCCGAAGATCACCTTGTCTCCAACGCCTCCTGCACCACGAACTGTATTATTCCGGTGATCAAACTGCTCGACGAGGCTTACGGCATTGAGTGGGGAACGGTAACGACAATCCACTCGGCGATGCACGATCAGCAGGTGATTGACGCCTATCATGCCGATCTGCGCCGTACACGCGCAGCCAGCCAGTCAATCATCCCGGTCGATACCAAACTGGCGGCGGGCATCTCGCGCATTTTCCCGCAGTTTAATGACAAATTCGAAGCGATTGCGGTGCGCGTACCGACCATTAACGTCACCGCCATTGATTTAAGCGTAACGGTGCAAAAGCCGGTAAAAGCGAGTGAAGTCAACCAGTTGCTGCAAAAAGCAGCGCAGGGAACATTTCATGGTATAGTTGACTATACGGAATTACCGTTGGTCTCAATTGATTTTAACCACGATCCGCACAGCGCCATTGTCGATGGCACGCAAACCCGGGTCAGTGGTTCGCACCTGATTAAAACCCTTGTGTGGTGCGACAACGAATGGGGCTTTGCTAACCGTATGCTCGACACAACGTTAGCAATAGCTGCAGTGAGTTTCAGGTAAGGCACGCGAGTGTCTACAAAACTTAAGAATCATCGAGAGGATTCACCATGTCTGTAATTAAGATGACCGATCTGGATCTGGCTGGTAAACGCGTTCTAATCCGTGCGGATTTGAACGTACCGGTTAAAGAAGGGAAAGTGACCAGCGATGCGCGTATCCGTGCTTCTCTGCCGACCATCGAACTGGCGCTGAAACAGGGCGCGAAAGTGATGGTAACGTCTCACCTGGGTCGCCCGACCGAAGGTGAATACAACGAAGAATTCTCTCTGCTTCCGGTAGTTAACTATCTGAAAGACAAACTCTCCAACCCGGTTCGCCTGGCAAAAGATTACCTGGATGGCGTAGAAATCGCTGCCGGTGAGCTGGTCGTGCTGGAAAACGTACGCTTCAACAAAGGCGAGAAAAAAGACGACGAAACGCTGGCGAAGAAATATGCCGCGCTGTGCGACATCTTTGTGATGGACGCCTTTGGTACTGCGCACCGCGCGCAGGCTTCTACTCACGGTGTCGGTAAATTTGCTGATGTCGCGTGCGCAGGTCCGCTGCTGGCAGAAGAGCTGGACGCGCTGGGTAAAGCGCTGAAAGAGCCGGCTCGCCCGATGGTGGCTATCGTTGGCGGTTCCAAAGTTTCTACCAAACTGACCGTGCTGGATTCCTTATCCAAAATCGCTGACCAGCTGATTGTTGGCGGTGGTATTGCTAACACCTTCGTTGCGGCCCAGGGCCATAACGTTGGTAAATCCCTGTACGAAGCGGATCTGGTTGACGAAGCCAAACGTCTGCTGAGCACCTGTGATATCCCGGTTCCGACCGATGTGCGCGTGGCAACTGAGTTCTCCGAAACCGCTAACGCGACGCTGAAATCTGTTAATGACATCAAAGATGATGAGCAAATTCTGGATTTGGGCGACGTTTCCGCGCAGAAACTGGCTGAAATCCTGAAAAACGCCAAAACTATTCTGTGGAATGGTCCGGTTGGCGTCTTTGAGTTCCCGAACTTCCGTAAGGGTACTGAAATCGTGGCGAACGCCATCGCTGACAGCGACGCGTTCTCCATCGCAGGCGGCGGCGACACGCTGGCTGCTATCGATCTGTTCGGTATCGCTGACAAGATCTCCTACATCTCCACTGGCGGCGGCGCATTCCTCGAATTCGTGGAAGGCAAAGTTCTGCCGGCAGTAGCCATGCTCGAAGAGCGCGCTAAGCAGTAAGATCAGCAGGGCGGGGTAACCCGCCTTAATTTCAGCGCGCTATAAGGCACGCATTTTTCCAGGCCAAAGATACAGGACTACGTAACATGTCTAAAATTTTTGATTTCGTAAAACCTGGCGTGATCACCGGTGATGACGTTCAGAAAGTGTTCCAGGTAGCTAAAGAAAACAACTTCGCTCTGCCGGCAGTTAACTGCGTGGGCACTGACTCCATCAACGCCGTTCTGGAAGCCGCTGCGAAAGTTCGCGCACCGGTTATCGTACAGTTCTCCAACGGCGGCGCTGCGTTCATCGCGGGCAAAGGCGTGAAGACTGACGTTCCTCAGGGCGCGGCTATTCTGGGTGCTATCTCTGGCGCACATCACGTTCACCAGATGGCAGAACACTACGGTGTGCCGGTTATTCTGCACACTGACCACTGCGCGAAAAAACTGCTGCCGTGGATCGACGGCCTGCTGGACGCGGGTGAAAAACACTTCGCTGCGACCGGCAAACCGCTGTTCTCTTCTCACATGATCGACCTGTCTGAAGAGTCTCTGGAAGAGAACATCGAGATCTGCTCTAAGTACCTGGAGCGCATGTCCAAAATGGGCATGACCCTCGAGATCGAACTGGGCTGCACCGGCGGTGAAGAAGATGGCGTCGACAACAGCCATATGGACGCATCTGCTCTCTACACCCAGCCGGAAGACGTGGACTACGCTTACAGCAAGCTGAACGCCATCAGCCCGCGTTTCACCATCGCGGCTTCCTTCGGTAACGTTCACGGCGTTTACAAGCCGGGTAACGTTAAACTGACCCCGACTATCCTGCGCGACTCTCAGGAGTATGTTTCCAAGAAACATAACCTGCCGCACAACAGCCTGAACTTCGTGTTCCATGGCGGTTCCGGCTCTTCTGCTCAGGAAATCAAAGACTCCGTAAGCTACGGCGTTATCAAAATGAACATCGATACCGACACCCAATGGGCAACCTGGGAAGGTATTCTGAAGTACTACAAAGATAACGAAGGCTACCTGCAGAGCCAGCTGGGCAACCCGAAAGGCGAAGACCAGCCGAACAAGAAATACTACGATCCGCGCGTATGGCTGCGTGCAGCGCAGACCAGCATGGTGACGCGTCTGGAGCAGGCATTTAAAGAGCTGAACGCAGTAGACGTTCTGTAATTTACGCCGCTCTTTTCCGAAAAGGCCCGCACTTTGCGGGCCTTTTTTATTGCGAATTCAATAAGCTGCTATAGGTGCGAAAAGTTTAACTATTTGGCGAAAGCGCCTCTTTTTGTTTACCCTTTAGGGGGCTGTCCTTTTGGCAAGGGGCGTTTTTTCCGTTTTGGAACAATAGAAGGAAGCACAATATGGAAGATCTTCACGTTGTCGATAGCATCAACAACGCGGGCTCCTGGCTGGTAAATAACCAGGCGCTGCTGTTGAGCTATGCCGTAAATATCGTGGCGGCTATCGCCATCATCATCGTTGGTATGATTGTGGCGCGCGTTATTTCGAACGCCCTTAACCGGGTGATGCGTGCAAGACACATTGACGCCACCGTTGCGGACTTCCTCTCCGCGCTGGTGCGCTACGGTATTATCGCGTTTACCCTGATTGCCGCGCTGGGGCGCGTCGGCGTACAAACGGCGTCGGTGATCGCGGTGCTCGGTGCCGCTGGCCTGGCTATTGGTCTGGCACTGCAAGGGTCGCTCTCGAACCTTGCGGCGGGCGTGCTGCTGGTGACCTTCCGTCCGTTCCGCTCTGGCGAGTATGTTGATCTCGGTGGCGTTGCCGGCACGGTATTGCAGGTGCAGATTTTCTCGACCACCCTGCGCACGCCGGATGGCCGTATTATCGTCATCCCGAACGGTAAAATCATCGCGGGCAACATCATTAACTTCTCCCGCGAGCCGGAGCGCCGTAACGAGCTGATTATCGGTGTGGCCTATGATTCGGATATCGACCAGGTCAAACGTATTCTGAACGAGATTATCCAGGCCGATGAGCGCATCATCAAAGATCGCGAGATGACAGTACGCCTCAACGAACTGGGCGCGTCATCGATCAACTTTGTGGTGCGTATCTGGAGTAAAAGTAGCGATCTGCAAAACGTCTACTGGGATGTACTGGAGACCATCAAGCGCCGTTTCGATGAGGAAGGGATTAGCTTCCCGTTCCCGCAAATGGATGTGAATTTAAAACGGGTTAAAGAGCAACCTGACGAGTAAGCACAAGGCCGACACTGTCGGCCTTTTTTATCGCTGTCGCCATTAGCCTGGTTAATGGCAGATTAAAATTATCAATTTCACCTAATAATCCCCGCGCGTTATAGTCAGTTTCCTGCAATAAATCGAATGGGCATTTGACGTGTTATCTTATTATTTACAAGGGCTTATGCTGGGCGCTGCTTTAATTTTGCCGCTGGGGCCGCAAAACGCATTCGTCCTGAACCAGGGCATCCGCCGACAGTATCACCTCATGACGGCGCTGCTCTGCACTCTGAGCGATGTTGCGCTGATTAGCGCCGGGGTATTCGGCGGCAGTGCGTTACTGATGCAGTCGCCGTGGCTGCTGGCGCTGGTGACCTGGGGCGGAGTACTTTTTCTGTTGTGGTACGGCTTTGGCGCGCTGAAAACCGCCTTTTCCCCTGATATCGATCTGGAAAATGCCGATGCGCTTCGCCAGGGGCGTGGGCAGATCATCGCCACCATGCTGGCCGTTACGTGGCTCAATCCCCATGTCTATCTCGATACCTTTGTGGTGCTCGGCAGTCTTGGCGGGCAATTAGCGGAGATGCCGAAGCGCTGGTTTGCCCTCGGCACCATCAGCGCCTCTTTTCTCTGGTTCTTCAGCCTTGCGCTGCTGGCCGCCTGGCTCGCACCGCGTTTGCGCACCGCCACGGCGCAGCGGGTTATCAATATTCTGGTCGGCCTGGTGATGTGGTTTATCGCGCTGAAACTGGCGGTGGAAGGTGTTAACCATTTGCAAGGATTATTCAGTTAAGGTAAGTCCGATGGACAATCAGGCGTAAGTGGCTAAGCTTGCTGCCAGGCGTCCGTCCAACGGGACGTAATTGAGTAACATGGAGGAGTACCTGTGAAACGTAAAGTGATAGCCCTGGCGGCGATGGTGGGTTTCAGCGCAATGGCGGTACAGGCCAGTGAATTGCCGGATGGCCCGCACATTGTCACAACGGGTACGGCAAGCGTGGATGCGACCCCCGATATCGCCACCCTGGCGATTGAAGTGAACGTCGCCGCGAAAGATGCGGCCTCAGCCAAGAAGCAGGCGGACGATCGCGTTGCGCAATACCTGAGCTTCCTGGAGCAAAACGGCATCGCCCGTAAAGATATCAACTCAGCTAACTTACGCACCCAGCCCGATTACGACTACCAGAATGGCAAAAGTATTCTGAAAGGCTATCGCGCTGTGCGCACCGTGGAGGTGACGTTGCGCGAGCTGGACAAGCTTAACTCACTGCTTGATGGCGCGCTGAAAGCGGGTCTGAACGAAATCCGCTCCGTCTCGCTGGGTGTTGCGCAATCGGAATCCTTCAAGGATAAAGCCCGTAAAGCGGCGATTGATGACGCGACTCGCCAGGCGCAGCAGCTGGCTGCCGGCTTTAATGCCAAACTTGGCCCGGTCTACAGCGTTCGTTACCATGTCTCTAACTATCAGCCGAGCCCGATGGTGCGCATGATGAAGGCCGATGCGCCAGCGGAGTCTGCGGCGCAGGAGACCTACGAACAGCCGACCATCCAGTTTGACGATCAGGTCGATGTAGTCTTCCAGATTGAGCCTAATCAGGCGCAGCAACAGCAACCGCAGTCCACGCCAGCCGCGAAGTAACGCTGGCGTCCCTCTCCTCATTCGGGGAGAGGGTCTCTCTTAATCCTGTCGCAGTACCCGATGACCGAAAGCCAGCAGCGCGTCGGTGACGTTGCGCATCATTCGGCTTTCCGGCGCAAAGCGGTGCCAGTAGAGCATACGGCGTTGCAGCAGGCCCGGCGTCAGGTCGATAAGCTCGCCGCTCGCCAGCTCTTTCTCGATTTGCAGATGTGGGATCATGCAGCAGGTGGTTCCCTGGCGCGCCAGCTGCACAAAGGCTTCCGATGAGTTAACGATATGGCAGGGGACGCTGCCGGGCGGCAGATCGAAATATTGCTGCAAAAAGGCCTGATGCATATCGTCGAGATGGTCAAACGCCACCGCGGGCGCTTTCAGCAGCGCGGAACGCGTTACGCCGTTGGGGAAGTAGCGTTCGGCAAACTCTTTTGAGCCAACAAACAGGTAATCGAGGGCGCCCAGTTTATCCACCAGGCAGCTTGGCAGCGCCTGAGGCTGAATACTCACCGCGCCAACCACTTCACCGCGACGCAGACGCTCCTGAGTACGGGTTTCATCTTCCACCTGCAAATTGAGGCGAATCGGGGAGTCGACCAGCACCGGCGCCAGCGCGGGCAGCAGCCAGGTTGCCAGGCTATCGGCGTTGACCGCCAGCGACAGCAGCAGCGGCGTAGAGCCGGTTTGCTCATCACCCAGCCACTCCTCTTCCAGCAGCTCAACCTGACGCAACAGCGCCAGCAGTTTTTGCCCCTGCTCGGTGGGGCGCGGCGGTACGGTACGCACCAGCAATGGCTGCCCGAACATGTTCTCCAGTTGCTTGATACGCTGTGACACGGCGGATTGAGTAATACAGAGCTTTTGCGCAGCACGCTCAAACCCACGCTCACGAATAACTGCATCAAGTGCCTGTAGTGTTCTGTAATCCGGACGTTTCATTGCTCGGGCAATCTCCTGAAAAATAGTCTTTCGCACTATGACATAAATTTCCCGTCGTGGCAGACGAAAATGGTTGTCGCGTATTGTGATACAGGTCACAGGGACTTTTCGGCAGAGCCTATTTATAATGCGCCTGAAATTTCACACCACAGGCGAACGACCATGACGCAGGATGAACTCAAAAAAGCAGTGGGCTGGGCAGCACTTCACTATGTTGAACCCGGCACCATTGTCGGCGTAGGCACCGGCTCCACCGCGGCACACTTTATTGACGCGCTGGGTACCATGAAAGGGCAGATTGAAGGCGCGGTTTCCAGCTCGGACGCTTCTACCGAGAAGCTGAAAAGCTTAGGCATTACCGTTTTCGATCTTAACGCGGTCGATCGCCTGGGGATCTACGTCGACGGCGCGGATGAGATCAACGACCAGATGCAGATGATCAAAGGCGGCGGCGCGGCGCTGACCCGCGAGAAGATCATCGCGTCAGTGGCGGATAAGTTTATCTGTATCGCGGATGCCTCCAAGCAGGTGCCGATCCTCGGCAAATTCCCGCTGCCGGTTGAGGTGATCCCGATGGCGCGCAGCGCGGTCGCGCGCACGCTGGTCAAGCTGGGCGGCCGCCCGGAGTATCGTCAGAATGTGGTGACGGATAACGGCAACGTCATCCTTGATGTCTATGGTCTGGAAATTCTCGATCCCATCGCGATGGAGAACACCATCAACAATATTCCCGGTGTGGTCACGGTGGGCTTATTCGCGAATCGCGGGGCTGACGTGGCGCTGATCGGCACCCCGGATGGCGTCAAAACCATCGTGAAATGATCTGACCGGGAGGCAGCGGTCTCCCGGTAAAAATCTGACATCGTTAAATTCGGTGATATCTGTCACGTTTTTCCCCTTCATCTCGCATCCCTGCCGCGAGCTTCTGCTTTTCCAGCATTTTTCTCTGCCATTTCCCGCTGGATGACATTTCTTCAGAGCGGTGACGCAAACGTTCATATTGCCGCGATAGTTTTTTTTGATATGTTGGCTAACGCGGTTTTCCTCCGCACAACATCACAGTCAGACATAAAACAGGGTCGGGTAAATGGCAAAGGTATCACTGGAGAAAGACAAGATTAAATTTCTGCTCGTCGAAGGGGTGCACCAGAAAGCGGTCGAAAGCCTCCGCGCGGCGGGTTATAACAACATCGAATTCCACAAGGGCGCACTGGACAGCGAGCAGTTGAAAGAGTCCATCCGCGACGCCCACTTCATTGGCCTGCGATCCCGTACTCAACTGACTGAAGATGTCATCGCCGCAGCGGAAAAACTGGTCGCTATCGGCTGTTTCTGTATCGGCACCAACCAGGTGAACCTGGAAGCGGCAGCCAAACGCGGTGTACCGGTCTTTAACGCCCCCTTCTCCAACACCCGTTCCGTGGCGGAGTTAGTGATCGGCGAACTGTTGCTGCTGATGCGCGGCATTCCGGAAGCGAACGCCAAAGCGCACCGCGGTATCTGGAACAAGCTGGCGGTCGGCTCCTATGAAGCGCGCGGCAAAAAGCTCGGCATCATTGGTTACGGCCACATTGGTACCCAGCTCGGTATTCTCGCTGAATCACTGGGGATGCACGTCTTCTTCTACGATATTGAGAACAAACTGCCGCTCGGCAACGCCACGCAGGTGCAGCATCTCTCCGATCTGCTGAACATGAGCGACGTGGTCAGCCTGCACGTGCCGGAAAACGCTTCAACGAAGAATATGATTGGCGAAGAGGAGCTGGCGCTGATGAAGCCGGGCGCACTGCTGATCAACGCCGCGCGCGGCACGGTGGTTGATATCCCGGCGCTGTGCGATGCCCTGAAGCGTAAGCATCTGGCGGGCGCAGCGATTGACGTCTTCCCGACCGAACCGGCGACCAACAGCGATCCGTTCGACTCGCCGCTCTGCGAGTTTGATAACGTTATTCTGACGCCGCACATCGGCGGTTCAACGCAGGAAGCGCAGGAGAACATCGGCCTGGAAGTTGCCGGTAAGCTGATTAAGTACTCCGATAACGGCTCAACACTCTCGGCGGTAAACTTCCCGGAAGTCTCCCTGCCGCTGCACGGCGGTCGTCGTCTGCTGCATATCCATGAAAACCGCCCTGGCGTGCTGACGGCACTTAACCAGATTTTCGCCAGCCAGAACATCAACATTGCGGCGCAGTATCTGCAAACTACACCGCATATGGGCTATGTGGTGGTTGATATCGAAGCGGAAGAAGAGGTTGCGCAGACCGCGCTACAGAGCATGAAAGCGATTCCGGGCACCATTCGTTCCCGTCTGCTGTTCTAAGTTGCGTTAGCTGTTCCTCTCCCGTCCGGGAGGGGAACAACCTACCATTCCCACACCGTTGACGGCGTGATCACCGCAGGCAGCGGAATATCCCACTCCTCCACCGGCAACTTCTCTACGCGCTGGCAATCATGGGCATAACCGACCGGCTGTACGCCATACGCGCGCCAGTTTTGCAGCGTTCTGTCGTAGAAACCGCCGCCCATGCCGAGGCGCTGCCCCTGTTCATCAAAGGCGACTAACGGCGTGATCAGCACATCAAGCTGGCTTAGTGGAAGCACATCACGCACATCCAGTTTCGGCTCCTGAATTTTCAGACGATTGGTCACCAGTTCGCTGTGCGGATGGTAGTGCAAAAAGAGCAGATTGCCGGGACTGAAAGGGTGCAATACGGGAAGATATACGCGTTTGCCGCTTCGCCACAGTTGTTCAATCAGCGGTTGTGTATCGAGTTCGCCGTCAAAGGAGAGAAACAGGGCAACGGTATGTGCCATCACAACAGGCGGCCAGGCCATCATGCGCAGTGCGGCTTGTTCAGCGAATCGGCGCTGCTGGGCGCTGGTGATTTCTCGTCGGCGTTGACGAATCTGTTTGCGGATTGCTTGTCGTGACGGAAGTGAATCGGGCAGTTGCGTCATGGTCGTTACTGGTAGAAGAGGGGAATCTCCGAGATGCCGCCGCAGGCTGTAACCCTTGAACCCTTGGTTCAAGGTGAATGTGTCGTCATGATTTTAAGGCTTCTCGGACGGACCGAGCATGCTCACCAACCATGGATCGCCACACTCTGTTGGTATGAAATATCGGCTCAGGGGACTGGCCCGCTTGCAAACATCTCAGAGAATTTTTTAACTCACTGTCAATCTACCATAGTTGACCTTGAAGTATTATTCAAACTTCGGCCCCGGTCTTTCCGTTATGCGACCCTGATCAAGTAAAGCCTGTTCAATGGTCTGCTGTAACATCTTAATACGCTGCTCCATGCTGGCGGCGTAATCACGGGTTTTTGCCTTTTCCTGAGCAAGCTCGTAGCTGATATTCAGCGCGGCGATAAACACCAACTGCTCAGTATTTGTGACTCTAGTGCGAACCTTCAGATCTTGCAACCGCTGATTCAGATCTTCCGCAGCCTGATTCAGCGCATCTATCTGCTCAGGCGGGCAGTTCACGCGGAGTGAACGGCCAAAAATTTGGATATCGACGGGTTGTGCAGACATGCCACCTTCCTGCTGTTTGACTGCGCTCTGCCTTCGCATTCGAGCCCTGGGCTGCGAAGGGGCGACACTATAAGCGACCCTGGTCAGTACTTTCAACTATTTTACGTCTATACCTTAAGTAATCCGCGTACATGCAATGGCATGTAACGTGAACCATCACGGGTATATCACCAGGGTCCAAAGTGGTAGCATACCATGAATATTTCCCCCAACGACGACGAATGCGCATGTCTATACAGAACGAAATACCTGGTTACAAGGAAGTAGGCCAGTTACTCAACCAACAAGGCGTTGGATTGCATCCTGCTGAAATGCATGGGCTGATCGCGGGGATGCTCTGCGGCGGCAACAAAGACACCTCATGGCAGCCGCTGCTGCATGATTTAACCAACGAAGGGCTGGCCTTCGGTCACGAGTTGGCCCAGGCGCTGCGTGCAATGCATGCCGCCACCAGCGATTCGCTGGAAGATGATGGGTTTCTCTTTCAGCTCTATCTGCCGGAAGGCGACGACGTCAGCGTCTTTGACCGCGCCGATGCGCTGGCAGGCTGGGTGAATCACTTCCTGCTGGGGCTTGGCGTCTCACAGCCGAAGCTCGACAAAGTGACCGGCGAAACCGGCGAAGCGATCGACGACCTGCGCAACATCGCGCAGCTGGGCTACGACGAAGACGAAGATCAGGAAGAGCTGGAGATGTCTCTGGAAGAGATTATCGAGTATGTCCGCGTTGCGGCGCTGCTCTGCCACGATACCTTCACGCGCCAGCAGCCGACCGCACCGGAAGTGCGCAAGCCCACACTACACTAATTAGTTTTTTACATGGAGGAGGTGTCATGACACAGCTTGAGTTTCTCCGTCGTCGCCAGGCTTTACTGGCGCAGATGGTTCCGGGTAGCGCGGCGTTGATCTTTGCCGCGCCGGAAGCGACCCGCAGCGCAGACAGTGAATACCCCTATCGCCAGAACAGCGATTTCTGGTATTTCACCGGTTTTAACGAGCCGGAAGCGGTGCTGGTGCTGATCAAAAGCGATGACACCCACAACCACAGCGTGCTCTTCAACCGCGTGCGCGACAAAACCGCTGAAATCTGGTTTGGTCGCCGCCTCGGCCAGGAAGCCGCGCCTGAGAAGCTCGGCGTCGATCGCGCGCTGGCGTTCCCGGAGATTGATGAGCATCTCTATCAGTTGCTCAATGGCCTTGATGCGGTCTATCACGCGCAGGGCGAATATGCTTACGCGGACACCATCCTCTTTGCCGCGCTCGACAAGCTGCGCAAAGGCTCGCGCCAGAATCTGAAAGCGCCCGCTACGCTGACCGACTGGCGGCCCATCGTGCATGAGATGCGCCTGTTTAAATCCGCTGAAGAGATTGAAGTGCTGCGCCGCGCGGGCGAAATTTCCGCGCTGGCCCATACCCGCGCGATGCAGGTGTGCCGCCCGGGCATGTTTGAGTATCAGCTTGAAGGCGAAATTCAGCATGAGTTCAACCGCCACGGCGCGCGCTTTCCCTCCTACAACACCATTGTGGGCGCGGGCGAAAACGGCTGCATCCTGCACTACACCGAGAACGAAAGCGAAATGCGCGCGGGCGATCTGGTGCTGATTGACGCGGGCTGCGAATACAAAGGCTATGCTGGCGATATCACCCGCACCTTCCCGGTCAGCGGCAAATTTACTCCGGCGCAGCGTGAGATTTACGACATTGTGCTCGCCTCGCTGGAACGCGCGCTTGAACTGTTCCGCCCCGGCACCTCAATTCAGGAAGTGACCGGAGAAGTGGTGCGCATTATGGTGAGCGGGCTGGTGAAGCTCGGCATTTTGCAGGGCGACGTTGAAGAGCTGGTTGCACAAAGCGCTCACCGCGCCTTCTTTATGCATGGCTTAAGCCACTGGCTGGGGCTGGATGTGCATGATGTCGGCGTTTACGGCCAGGATCGCTCCCGCGAGCTGGCGCCCGGCATGGTGCTCACCGTTGAACCGGGGCTCTACATCGCGCCGGATGCCGATGTGCCGGAGAAGTATCGCGGCATCGGCATTCGCATCGAAGATGACATTGTCATCACCGACAACGGCAACGAGAACCTGACCGCCAGCGTAGTCAAAAAAGCCGATGAGATTGAAGCGCTGATGGCGAAGGCGCGCGCATGAGCGTGATCATCGTTGGCGGCGGCATGGCTGGCGCAACCCTTGCGCTGGCGATTTCACATCTGACACAGGGCAAGCTTGCCGTTCATCTGGTGGAAGCCAACGCGCCCGGCGCGCAGGATCACCCCGGTTTTGACGCGCGTGCGATCGCGCTGGCGGCGGGCACCTGCCAGCAGCTGGCGCATATCGGCGTCTGGCAGGCGCTTGCCTCCTGCGCAACGCCCATCTCAACCGTACACGTCAGCGATCGCGGCCATGCCGGTTTCGTCACGCTGACGGCGGAAGAGTACCGGCTTGATGCGTTAGGCCATGTGGTTGAGCTGCACGATGTCGGGCAGCGGCTCTTTAAGCGGCTGCAAAACGCGCCGGGCGTTACCCTTCACTGCCCGGATCGCGTCGATCGCTTTACCCGCAGTGAAGAGCAGGTGACGGTGACGCTGCAAAGCGGCAAGCAGCTCACCGGCGAACTGCTGGTGGCGGCAGACGGCTCGCGCTCATCGATTGCCGGACAGCTCAATATCGACTGGCAGCAGTCGCCTTATGACCAGGCGGCGGTGATTGCCAATGTCACCACCTCTGTTGCCCATCAGGGGCGCGCCTTTGAGCGCTTTACTGAACATGGTCCGCTGGCGATGCTGCCGATGTCGCAGGGGCGCTCTTCGCTGGTGTGGTGTCACCCGCGTGAAAAACAGCAGCAGGTGGCGAGCTGGTCAGACGAACAGTTTTGCGATGAGCTGCAAAAAGCCTTCGGCTGGCGTCTTGGTCGCATCCTGCATGCCGGGAAGCGCAGCGTCTACCCGCTGGCGCTCTCCACTGCCAGCTCATCCGTCTCCCATCGCGCCGTGCTGGTGGGGAATGCCGCGCAGACGCTGCATCCGATTGCCGGGCAGGGCTTCAACCTTGGCATGCGCGATGTGATGACGCTGGCGGAAACCCTTTCTCACGCCTTTATCGAACAGAGTGATGTGGGAAGCTATCCGCTGTTACTGCGTTACAACCAGCGTCGGCAGGCAGATAAAGCTGCCACCATCGGCGTGACGGATGGGCTGGTGCATCTCTTCGCCAACCGCTGGGCGCCGCTGGTCGTTGGGCGCAACCTCGGGTTGATGGCGATGGAACTATTTACCCCGGCGCGTGATGCGCTGGCGCAACGAACCCTCGGTTGGGTCGCCCGTTAAGGAGCTAAGAGTGCAGAGTGTTGATGTTGCGATTGTCGGCGGCGGCATGGTGGGTCTGGCATTAGCCTGCGGCCTGCAAGGGAGCGGGCTGCGCGTGGCGGTGCTGGAACAAACGGTTCCCGAGCCGCAGGCTGCGGATGCCCCTCCGGCGCTACGCGTCTCGGCGATTAACGCCGCCAGTGAAAAATTGCTGACGCACCTCGGCGTCTGGTCAAACATCGTTGCCGGGCCGGTCGGCTGCTATCACGGCATGGAAGTGTGGGAGAAAGACAGCTTCGGGCGCATCTCCTTTGACGATCTGAGCATGGGTTACAGCCACCTGGGCTACATCATTGAGAACACGCGCATTCACCATGCGCTGTGGGAGCAGGCGCAGCAGTGCAAAGATGTCACGCTGATTGCGCCAGCAGAGTTGCAGCAGGTCGCCTGGGGAGAGAACGAAGCGTTCCTGACCCTGAAAGAGGGCACCATGTTGACGGCGCGTCTGGTGGTGGGTGCTGACGGCGCTAACTCGTGGCTGCGCAACCGCGCGGATATTCCGCTCACCTACTGGGATTATCACCACCACGCGCTGGTGGCGACGATCCGCACCGCCGAGCCGCACCAGGCTGTCGCGCGCCAGGTTTTCCATAATGATGGCATCCTCGCGTTTCTGCCGCTGAACGATCCGCATTTATGCTCGATCGTCTGGTCGCTTCCGCCAGAGCAGGCGAAGGCGATGCAGGAGAGCAGCGCTGAGGCGTTCAACCAGGCGCTGACCGTGGCCTTCGATAACCGCCTCGGTCTGTGCGAGCTGGAGAGCGAACGCCAGACTTACCCGTTAACCGGACGTTACGCGCGGCAGTTTGCCGGGCATCGGTTAGCGCTGGTGGGCGATGCGGCGCACACCATCCATCCTTTAGCAGGCCAGGGCGTTAACCTCGGCTTTATGGATGTCGCAGAACTGATTGCTGAGCTGCGGCGCTTAAGCCGCGACGGCAAAGATATCGGTCAGCATCTCTACCTGCGCCGCTACGAGCGCAGCCGTAAACATAGCGCCGCGATGATGCTGGCGAGCATGCAGGGTTTTCGCGAACTGTTTGCCGGTGCGCATCCGGCGAAAAAGCTGCTGCGTGATATCGGCCTGAAACTGGCTGATACCCTCCCCGGTGTTAAACCGCAGTTATTGCGTCAGGCTTTAGGGCTTAACGATCTGCCGGAGTGGTTACGTTAACTGCGTCACACTTTCCCTTCCCGGCCCCGGGAAGGGAAGCTCCCCTCTCATTTGAAATATTCTAATTTCACCCCCATTCTCAGATTAGTTTTTCTCATGTCGTTAATTTTGGCTCACGCGCTTTTTTGCTTTTAACTGGCAGTAAATGCTAATTACCAGTCCAATAAGCGCGCAGAAGTGACCTCTTATCCGCCTGTTGCAGGGATTTTTCGCTATATTCCACTGCGGTTATCTCAGGGCATTTTGGTCATAAGCTAATGTGATGACCGGTTTTTCCTTATGGTTAAGCGCACCTTTCGGTGATAAGTTCAGGCCAAAGAGAACGTTTGCGTCACCGCCTGTAACAGGGCATCGACACGCTTTTTTGCCGCCGGAAAGGCGTTGCGAAAAACGTGATAGCTCAGCGTATTCGATGAGGAAAAGATGGCTCAGCAGACCCCTTTATTTGAACAACATACTCAATGCGGCGCCCGCATGGTCGACTTCCACGGCTGGATGATGCCCCTGCATTACGGCTCGCAGCTTGATGAGCACCACGCGGTGCGCACCGATGCTGGCATGTTTGATGTCTCTCACATGACCATCGTTGACCTGAAAGGCAGCCGGACCCGCGAATTTCTGCGCTATTTGCTGGCAAACGATGTAGCGAAGTTAACCAAGCCCGGCAAAGCGCTCTACAGCGGTATGCTTAATGCCTCGGGCGGCGTGATTGATGATTTGATCGTCTACTACTTCACCGAAGATTTCTTCCGCCTCGTTGTTAACTCCGCCACCCGCGAAAAAGACCTCTCCTGGATTTCCCAACACGCCGAACCTTATAGCATCGACATCACCGTGCGCGACGACCTCTCGCTGATCGCGGTGCAGGGCCCGCATGCGCAGGAGAAAGCCGCCAGCCTATTTACCGACGCGCAGCGCGAAGCGGTCTCTGGCATGAAACCCTTCTTCGGCGTGGAAGCGGACGACCTCTTTATTGCCACTACCGGTTACACCGGTGAAGCCGGGTATGAAATTGCCCTGCCGAATGAAAAAGCCGCCGACTTCTGGCAAGGCTTGCTGAATGCGGGCGTAAAACCCTGCGGGCTCGGCGCGCGCGATACGCTGCGCCTGGAAGCGGGCATGAACCTTTACGGGCAGGAGATGGATGAAGGCGTCTCGCCGCTGGCGGCCAACATGGGCTGGACCATCGCCTGGGAGCCGCAGGATCGCGACTTTATCGGACGTGATGCCCTTGAGCAGCAGCGCGAAAAAGGCACCGAACAGCTGGTTGGCCTGGTGATGACCGAAAAAGGCGTACTGCGTAATGAACTGCCGGTGCACTTCACCGATGCGCAGGGCAATGTGCAGAAAGGGGTGATCACCAGCGGCACCTTCTCGCCGACGCTTGGCTACAGCATTGCGCTGGCCCGCGTTCCGGCAGGGATCGGTGAGACCGCCGTAGTGCAGATCCGCAACCGCGAAATGCCGGTCAAAGTCACCAAACCTGTTTTTGTGCGCGCCGGCAAAGCGGTCGCGTAACGTTATTTTTCTGGAGAGAAAACAATGAGCAATGTACCAGGCGATCTGAAATACAGCAAAGAACACGAGTGGCTGCGTAAAGAAGCGGACGGCAGCTACACCGTTGGTATCACCGAGCATGCGCAAGAGCTGCTGGGCGATATGGTGTTTGTTGACCTGCCGGACGTCGGCACCACCGTTAGCGCTGGCGATGACTGCGCCGTGGCGGAGTCGGTAAAAGCGGCATCCGATATTTATGCACCGATTGGCGGTGAAATCGTTGCGGTCAACGACAGCCTGAATGACTCGCCGGAGCTGGTGAACAGCGCGCCGTATGGTGAAGGCTGGATCTTCAAAATCAAGGCCAACGATGAGGCAGAAGTCGAAGCGCTGTTAGACGCAACCGGCTACAGCGCCCTGTTAGAAGACGAATAATGGTGTGCCGGATGGCGCGACGCGTCTCCGGCCAACCTTTACGTCCATCAACAGGCCGGTGAAGCGTCACGCTTTCCGGCAAGCCAGATCTTCGTTTTATCTATTACCGCACGTTTCAGGAATCCTCGCTCATGACTCAGACTTTAAGCCAGCTTGAACATCACGCCGCGTTTATCGGCAGGCATATTGGCCCGGACACCACGCAACAGCAGGAGATGCTGAACAGCGTTGGCGCAGAATCGCTCGACGCGCTGATCGGGCAGATCGTGCCGAAAGATATTCAGCTCGCCGAACCGCCGCAGGTGGGGGAGTCCACCACCGAATATGCCGCGCTCGCTGAACTGAAAACCCTGGCCCGCCGTAACAAGCGCTTTAAGTCTTACATTGGCATGGGTTACACCGCCGTGCAGCTGCCGCCGGTGATCCTGCGTAATATGCTGGAGAACCCGGGCTGGTACACCGCTTACACTCCTTATCAGCCGGAAGTGTCGCAGGGGCGTCTTGAATCCCTGCTCAATTTCCAGCAGGTCACGCTCGATCTGACCGGCCTCGATATCGCCTCCGCTTCGCTACTGGATGAAGCAACCGCCGCCGCTGAAGCGATGGCGATGGCAAAACGCGTCAGCAAACTGAAAGGCGCGAACCGCTTCTTCGTCGCGGCTGATATCCACCCGCAAACGCTGGATGTGGTGCGCACCCGTGCGGAAACCTTCGGCTTTGAGGTGATTGTCGATGAGGCAGAGAAAGCCCTCGATCACCAGGATCTCTTTGGCGTGCTGCTTCAACAGGTGGGCACCACCGGCGAAGTGCACAACTACAGCGCGCTGATTGCCGAGTTAAAATCGCGCAAAATCGTGGTCAGCGTTGCCGCCGATCTGATGGCGCTGGTGCACCTGACCGCGCCGGGCAAACAGGGCGCCGACATTGTTTTCGGCTCCGCGCAGCGCTTCGGCGTGCCGATGGGCTACGGTGGCCCGCATGCCGCCTTCTTTGCCGCGAAAGATGAATTCAAACGCTCGATGCCGGGGCGCATTATCGGCGTCTCCAAAGACGCGGCCGGTAACACGGCGTTGCGCATGGCGATGCAGACCCGCGAGCAACATATTCGCCGTGAGAAAGCTAACTCCAATATTTGTACTTCGCAGGTGCTGCTGGCCAATATCGCCAGCCTCTATGCGGTGTTCCACGGTCCGCAGGGGCTGAAACGTATTGCCGGGCGTATCCATCGCCTGACCGATATTCTCGCTGCTGGCCTGCAGCGCGGCGGCCTGAAACTGCGCCACGCGCACTACTTCGACACGCTCTGCGTTGAAGTGGCGGATAAAGCTGCGGTGCTGGCGCGTGCCGAAACCCATGAGATCAACCTGCGCAGTGACATTCTTAACGCCGTAGGCATTACGCTGGATGAAACCACCACCCGCGACGATGTGCTGGCGCTGTTCAGCGTTCTGCTCGGCGACGCACATGGCCTTGAGATCGACGCGCTGGATAAAGAGGTGGCCCTCGACAGCCGCTCTCTGCCGGCTGAGATGGTGCGCGACGATGCGATCCTTAGCCACCCGGTGTTCAATCGCTACCACAGCGAAACCGAGATGATGCGCTATATGCATTCGCTTGAGCGCAAAGATCTGGCGCTCAACCAGGCGATGATTCCGCTCGGCTCCTGCACCATGAAGCTTAACGCCGCAGCGGAGATGATCCCCATCACCTGGCCGGAATTTGCGGAACTGCACCCGTTCTGCCCGCCGGAGCAGGCGGAAGGTTATCACCAGATGATCGCGCAGCTCTCCGACTGGCTGGTGAAACTGACCGGTTACGATGCGCTCTGTATGCAGCCGAACTCCGGCGCACAGGGTGAATACGCCGGTCTGCTGGCGATCCGCCACTACCACGAAAGCCGCAATGAAGGGCATCGCGATATCTGCCTGATCCCAAGCTCAGCTCACGGCACCAACCCTGCTTCGGCGCAGATGGCGGGCATGCAGGTGGTGGTTGTAGCCTGCGATAAGAATGGCAACATCGATCTGGCCGATCTGCGCGCGAAAGCCGAGCAGGCGGGTGAAAACCTCTCCTGCATTATGGTCACCTACCCGTCAACGCACGGCGTCTATGAAGAGACGATCCGCGAAGTGTGCGAAGTGGTGCATCAATTTGGCGGCCAGGTTTATCTCGATGGCGCGAACATGAACGCGCAGGTCGGCATCACCTCGCCGGGCTTTATCGGCGCGGATGTGTCGCACCTCAACCTGCATAAAACCTTCTGTATCCCGCACGGCGGCGGCGGCCCGGGCATGGGGCCGATTGGCGTCAAAGCGCATCTGGCACCGTTTGTTCCGGGCCACAGCGTGGTGCAAATTGAAGGCATGCTGACGCGTCAGGGCGCGGTTTCCGCCGCACCGTTTGGCAGTGCGTCGATCCTGCCGATCAGTTGGATGTATATCCGCATGATGGGCGCCGAAGGTCTGAAAAAGGCGAGCCAGGTGGCGATCCTCAACGCCAACTATATCGCCAGCCGCCTGAAAGAGGCCTTCCCGGTGCTCTACACCGGCCGTGATGGACGTGTGGCGCATGAGTGCATTCTCGATATTCGCCCGCTGAAAGAGGAGACCGGCATCAGCGAGCTGGATATCGCCAAGCGCCTGATTGACTTCGGATTCCATGCGCCGACCATGTCCTTCCCGGTTGCCGGTACGCTGATGGTTGAACCGACAGAGTCTGAAAGCAAAGTCGAACTGGATCGCTTTATCGACGCGATGCTGGCGATCCGTGCTGAGATCGAGCGCGTGAAACAGGGCGAATGGGCGCTGGAGGATAACCCGCTGGTCAATGCGCCGCACACCCAGCATGAACTGGTGAGCGAGTGGAACCATGCTTACAGCCGCGAGCTGGCGGTCTTCCCGGCGGGCGCAGTCAATAAATACTGGCCGACTGTGAAACGTCTGGATGATGTTTATGGCGACCGTAATCTTTTCTGTTCCTGCGTGCCGATGAGCGAATATCAATAATCGCTTGATCACACTATCTTTAAGGGCGCTTCGGCGCCCTTTCTATTTGGGAGAAGATGATGGCAATTGCCTTAGTGAGCGGCGCAAGCCGTGGAATTGGTCGCGCAACTGCGCGGTTACTGGCACAAGAGGGCTACACTGTGGCAGTGAATTATCATCGTCAGCGCGACGCCGCCGATGAGGTGGTGGCAGAGATCCTGGCCCGGGGCGGCAAGGCGTTTGCGGTGCAGGCGGATATCAGCGATGAAAGTCAGGTTGAAGCAATGTTTGCGCGTATTGACGAAGAGGGGCTACCGCTGACCGCGCTGGTCAATAACGCCGGTATTCTGTTTCAGCAGAGCCGGGTTGAAGCGCTGAGTGCGGCGCGCATTAACCAAGTGCTGGCGACGAATGTGACGGGCTATTTCCTCTGCTGTCGCGAAGCGGTAAAGCGCATGTCGACGCAGCATGGTGGGCAGGGCGGCGCGATTGTGAATATTTCGTCAGCCGCGGCAAGGCTTGGCTCACCGGGAGAGTATGTTGATTATGCGGCGTCAAAAGGTGCGGTGGATACGTTAACCACCGGTCTGTCGCTGGAGGTCGCGGCAAGCGGCATCCGCGTAAACGGCGTGCGTCCGGGGTTTATCTATACGGAGATGCATGCCAGCGGCGGCGAGCCGGGACGCGTCGATCGCGTCAGCAGCGCCATTCCGATGCAGCGCGGCGGGCAGCCGGAAGAGGTGGCGCAGGCGATTGCCTGGCTGTTAAGCGATAAAGCCTCCTATGTGACAGGAAGCTTTATCGATCTGGCCGGGGGAAAGTAGCGTTTTTATGCCTGATGGCGCTTCGCTTATCAGGCCTACAAATCGAATGCAGCTCAACGCTCTTGTAGGCCGGATAAGGCGTAGCCGCCATCCGGCAACGCCTCAATCGATCACACGTTCTCGCCGTTGCTGGCGATCACTTCCTTGTACCAGTTAAAGCTCTTCTTGCGTGAGCGTGACATATCGCCGGTGCCGTCGTCGTGCTTGTTCACGTAGATAAAGCCGTAACGTTTGCTGTACTGTCCGGTGGTGAAGGAGACGCAGTCAATGCAGCCCCACGGGGTGTAACCCATCAGATCCACGCCATCATAGGTGACGGCTTCGACCATCTCTTTCACATGCGCGCGCAGATAATCGATGCGGTAATCATCGTTAATGCTGCCATCCTCTTCGACTTTGTCGTACGCGCCAAAGCCGTTTTCAACGATAAACAGCGGTTTCTGGTAGCGCTCATAGAGCTCGCAAAGAGCGTAGCGCAGGCCAACCGGGTCAATCTGCCAGCCCCAGTCGGAGGCTTTCACATGCGGGTTCGGCACGCTGCCCTGGAAACCGGAGAGCGCATCACCCGAGCCGCCTTCGGCTTTTACCGCATTGGTCATGTAGTAGCTGAAGCCCAGGTAGTCGCAGCACCCTTCGCGCAGGATCGCTTCATCACCGGCTTCCATTTTGATGTTAAAGCCGCGACGCTCCCACTCGTTAAGTACGTAGGAGGGGTAGTAACCGCGCAGCTGAACATCGGTAAAGACATAACGCTCGCGCATTGATTCCTGCGCATACATCACATCTTCAGGCTTACAGGAGAAGGGATAGAGCGGCACCATCGCCAGCATGCAGCCAATCTGCATCGACGGGTTAATGCGGTGACCAATCTTCACCGCCATCGCGCTGGCGACAAACTGGTGATGCAGCACCTGGTACATCGTCTCTTCCGGGTTTTCGTGGTCGGTATAGACCACGCCGGAGCAGCAGTAGCCGAACAGCGGCGCGCGCCAGTTGCGCTGGTTGTTGATCTCGTTGAAGGTCATCCAGTATTTGACCTTGTTCTTGTAGCGCTCAAACACCACTTCGGCGAAACGCACAAAGAAATCAACCACTTTACGGTTGGTCCAGCCGCCGTACTCCTGCACCAGGTGCAGCGGCATCTCAAAGTGAGAGAGGGTAATGACCGGCTCGATGTTGTACTTCAGCAGCTCATCGAACACATCGTCGTAGAACTTAAGCCCCTCTTCATTGGGCTGCAACTCATCGCCCTGCGGGAAGATGCGGGTCCAGGCAATTGAGGTTCGGAAACATTTGAAGCCCATCTCGGCAAAGAGTTTGATGTCCTCTTTGTAATGACCATGAAAATCAACGGCCTCATGGTTCGGGTAGTATTTTCCCGCTTCCACTTGCGACGTGATTTCACGCGGGACGCCGTGTGCGCCGCCGGTCAGCACGTCGCAGATGCTCGGGCCTTTGCCGCCTTTATTCCAGCCGCCTTCTACCTGATGCGCGGCAACGGCGCCGCCCCACAAGAAATCTTTCGGTAAGGTCAATTTTTTCATCGTTGCTCTTCTCGTCATATTGGCTGCCAACGAGTCTAGCAAAGGGGAAATGAATGTCACGATATAACAAATTGCCGCTGCGGTAATTTGTTACACCGAAAAAACACCCTGTTTTTTTATGCTATTTTCTTCGCCAGTTTACGTCCCAGCGACTCGAGAATATAAACTACCGGAATTTGTGTCGTAATATCGTACCCGCCGGAAATACGCATTTGCGGCACGTGCCAGGAGATATTGTAATCCGCGAGTTTCGCCAGACGTGAATGTTCATGGCTGGTAATTGAGAGAACTTTGCAGTGATGCAGGCTGAACTGGCTGGCAAAACGCAGGATCTCCTCAGTTTCGCCGGACACAGAGAGCACAATTGCCAGTGCGTTTTTCGCCATATCGTTGGTTACCGGGAAATAGGGATCGTCAATATGGTTACTGAATTTGCCAATATTTGAGAAAAATCGTGCACCATATTTCGCCAGCGCCCCTGAAGTGCCCGCTCCGACGAAGATAATACGCTCGGAGGATAATATGATGTCGACGGTGTTATCGAGTAATTTATCGAATTCGTCGTTATTCACGCTTTTAAAAAAGCTGATCACTTCGCTGGCACCGAAATTAGCCTGCGGCGGCTCGTTCTGCTCCAGATACAATTTAAAGCGCACGCGAAATTCCGAATACCCCTCGCAGTTAAGCTTGCGGCAAAAGCGCAGCACCGTGGTGGTCGAGACGCCCGCCGCATCGGCCAGTTCACGGATCGTCATGTACATCACTTTGTCGCGGTTTTTGACCACAAAGTTGTAGACCATCATCTCCAGGGTGTTGAGGCTGGCGATGGCGGAGTGGGTAAACATCGTCACGGCGGTGTCCTTTGCTGCTGATAATGTAGCCAGCCCTTAGCGGGCCTGCCTGCAAATGTGCCTCATGCTGCCACAACTGCGGCGCGCGTGCCCCGACTTTTAGCCGAACCTCATGCAGTGGGGTATTGATAGGCGAAATATTTTAGCGTACAGGTGTGCACTGGAATTATTCTCAGTTACTCTAGTAGCGCAACGTTTTTTGAGTTCTCCTGGAGTTACCTATGGTCAAAAAACCATTAATCGCACAGGGATATACACTGGCAGAGGAGATTGCCAATAGCATCAGCCACGGTATCGGGCTGGTGTTCGGTATTGTCGGGCTGGTGCTGCTGCTGGGACAGGCAGTAGACACTCATGCCAATACCCTTGCCATCACCAGTTACGCGCTTTACGGCGGCAGCATGATCCTGCTGTTTCTGGCGTCGACGCTCTATCACGCCATTCCGCATCCCCGCGCCAAAATATGGCTGAAGAAATTTGACCACTGCGCCATCTATCTGCTGATTGCGGGTACCTACACGCCGTTCCTGCTGGTCGGCCTGGATTCACCGCTGGCACGCGGGCTGATGGTTGTAATCTGGAGCCTCGCACTGCTGGGCATACTGTTTAAGCTGACGATCGCGCACCGCTTTAAGGTGCTGTCACTGGTCACCTACCTGGCGATGGGTTGGCTCTCGCTGGTGGTGATTTACCAGCTTGCCACGCGTCTTTCACCGGGCGGCGTCACGCTGCTTGCCGTGGGCGGCCTGATCTACTCGCTTGGCGTCATTTTTTACGTCTGTAAACGCATTCCCTATAACCATGCCATCTGGCACGGCTTTGTCCTTGGCGGCAGCGTCTGCCACTTCCTCGCCATCTATCTTTATGTCGGCCAGATTTAAACCCTGCGTGGTGGCCGGGCGGGCAGATGCCTTGCCCGGCTCAGAACCGCTTACTCTTCGAGCGAGTAGGGCAGCGGCTCTATGCTCAACGTATTAGCATCCTCGCGCACGCGGAACACGCTGTCCGGCTCCATGTCATTATTCATCACCACCTGAACAATCACGCGGCCATCATCCAGCTGTGCGGCAGCCAGCACGGTGCCGGTACGACGCCAGTTGTCGCCCATCTTACGTTCGAGATCTTCTCCCGCTTCCGGAACGCGGCTGGCGGTTCCTGCCAGGTACCACAGCGCGCGTTTATTGGCCCCGCGGAATTTTGCTCGCGCTACCATCTCCTGGCCGGTATAGCACCCTTTCTTAAAGCTGATGCCGCCCAGCGCCTGCAGGTTGGTCGCCTGCGGAATAAACTGCGCGACATTCGCTTCATCAATGACCGGCAGACCCGCTTCGATATTCAGTGCCAGCCACTGCTGGCTGTTATTGAGCTGGGCTTCGCCGCGCAGCTTCTCGGTGACCATTTCGGCCGTGGCGGCATCGGTCACTAACAGGAAGCGTTCAGCGGGATGAGCAAACCACAGCAGCGTGGTTTCACCCTCCTGCACGACCTGATTTTCGCTCTCCGGCAGGGTGGAGAAGAGATTCGCCAGCGCGGCCCGCGCCTGGAAACCGGCCACACCAAGCAGAACGCGCTCGTCGTCCGCAGCGATAGTCACTTTGGAGAAGACGGCATATTTTTTCAGTTCGCGCAGCTGGGTTTCACGCACGCTACGACGCAACAGCCACGCGAACCCCTCTTTATCGTGGAACAACCGCATATTGCTCCACATTTTGCCTTTAGAATCACAGTGCGCCGCCAGCAGATGCTGATTGGCCGCCAGTGTCGAGACATCTGCCGTCACCTGGCCCTGCAGATACTTCTCGCTATCGGCCCCAGTAATGGTTGCCAGCGCCCAGTCATCGAGCGTCATAAGCGTCAGCGGCAGACGTGAAGAAGCGGTCGGCTGGCGCGGAGGAAAAGGAGTAAAAGCCATATTAATGTCCTGATTAGCTTAACGCTGTGTTGGGTGTTAATGGTAAAAGAGCCGGTGTCCATTGCAAGCGATAAAGCATGCGATTTGTGCCATTGTGATGGCATTGCGAGATATTACGCAGCGGAATGAAATCGTTGCAGAGAAGGCGAATTATTCTGGAAGCCAGCCCGTGCAGTGAAATATTCCGCAAAAGATATATTAAAAACACGTTACAATGTGCCCATCATGCCGAACAGGGAGATACACATGGATATTACTAACAAGGCCCGTATTCACTGGGCGTGCCGTCGCGGAATGCGCGAGCTCGATATTTCCATCATGCCTTTTTTCGAACATGAGTACGATTCGCTAAGCGATGATGACAAACGTCTCTTTGTCCGCCTGCTGGAAAATGACGATCCCGATTTATTTAACTGGCTTATGAACCATGGCAAGCCACAAGATGCGGAGTTGCAAAGAATGGTGCAGTTAATCCAGACACGGAATCGGGATCGTGGTCCTGTGGCAATCTGAGTTACGCGTCTCCTGGCGCGCACAGTGGCTCTCCTTACTGCTCCATGGATTCGTAGCCGCACTCATCTTGCTGATGCCCTGGCCGCTGAGCTACACGCCGGTATGGCTGCTGCTGCTTTCGCTGGTGGTGTTTGACTCCGTACGGAGCCAACGGCGCATCAACGCCTGTCATGGCGAGATTAAGCTGCTGATGGATTCCCGCCTGCGCTGGCAGGGCGAAGAGTGGGATATTGTTGGTACGCCCTGGATGCTGCGTAGCGGGATGATTCTGCGTTTGCGTCGCGAGGAGGATGGGCGTCGGCAGCATCTCTGGCTGGCATCAGACAGTATGGATGCGCAGGAGTGGCGCGATCTGCGCCGGATGATTTTACAAAAACCGGCGCAGGGGCTGCACTAAAGGCAACGTCGCAGGGATCAGGCGAAGCGCTCTGCCATCTCCGTCAGGATCTGCTCGCACCAGGCTTCGAGGCGCGCGTCGCTCAGGTCATACTGGTTGGTCTCATCCAGCGCCAGGCCGACAAACAGCTGCCCGTCGGCAATAACCGGTTTGTTGCTGGTAAACTCGTAGCCTTCGGTTGGCCAGTAGCCGACGAAGCTAACGCCTTTCGGTGCCAGCTTGTCATGCAGCATGCCCAGCGCGTCGAGGAACCATTCGCCGTAGCCGAGCTGGTCGCCCATACCGTAGAGCGCCACAATTTTGCCATCAAGGTTGAGCGTGTCGAGCGTCTCCCAGACGGCCTCCCAGTCTTCCTGCAGTTCGCCAAAATCCCAGGTCGGAATGCCGAGGATCAGCGCATCGTACTGCTCCATCAGGGCGGGAGCATCGTCTTTCAGATTGTGTAGCGTGACCAGTTCCGGCCCGATAATGTCGCGAATCTTCTCCGCTGCCATTTCCGTGTAGCAGGTGCTGGAACCATAAAACAGACCAATATTCATAACGTAAACATCTCGGTTCTTGATGTGTCTTTGCACGCAGTGTACCAGAATCAGGTCTCAATCAGGCATAATGCAGCGATTGAGAGAAGGAGAGGGCGGATGGAAGAAGATCTCGCACGTATCGAACAATTTCTTGATGCGCTCTGGCTGGAGAACAACCTGGCGGAAAACACCCTCAGCGCCTATCGTCGCGATCTGAAGGGCGTCGTGGAGTGGCTTCATCATCGGGGCAGCAGCCTGGAGCGCGCGCAGAGCGACGAGCTGCAGGCTCTGCTCGCCGAACGCGTCGAAGGGGGCTATAAAGCCACGAGTTCGGCGCGTCTGCTGAGCGCCGTGCGGCGTTTTTTCCAGTATCTCTATCGCGAAAAGCTGCGCCAGGATGACCCGAGCGCCCAACTGGCCTCCCCTAAGCTGCCGCAGCGCCTGCCGAAAGACTTAAGCGAAACGCAGGTTGGGCGGTTGTTACAGGCGCCGGTGGTTGACCAACCGCTGGAGTTACGCGATAAAGCCATGCTTGAGGTGTTGTATGCGACCGGTCTTCGCGTGACGGAGCTGGTGGGGCTGACGATGAGCGATATCAGCCTTCGCCAGGGCGTGCTGCGGGTTATCGGTAAAGGCAACAAAGAGCGCCTGGTGCCGCTGGGCGAAGAGGCGATCTACTGGGTTGAGCACTATCTTGAATATGGGCGTCCGTGGCTGCTTAACGGTGCTTCGATCGATGTGCTGTTCCCGAGCCAGCGCGGCCAGCAGATGACGCGCCAGACCTTCTGGCATCGCATCAAGCACTATGCGGTGCTGGCGGGGATCGACAGCGAAAAGCTCTCGCCCCACGTCCTGCGCCATGCTTTTGCCACGCATCTGCTCAACCACGGCGCGGATCTGCGCGTGGTGCAGATGCTGCTGGGGCATCAGGATCTCTCGACAACGCAAATTTATACGCATGTCGCCACCGAGCGGCTGCGCAAGCTTCATCAACAGCACCACCCGCGGGCGTGAGTGCTGACAATCTAAGGATCTGTTATGAAAAAAGGTTTAATCATGTTCACCCTGCTGGCTGCGTTCACCGGCGCGGCCCATGCCGATGATGCGGCGATAAAGCAGTCGCTGGCGAAGCTGGGTGTGCAGAGTTCCGACATCATGCCCGCTCCCGTTGCCGGAATGAAAGCCGTGATGACTAACAGCGGCGTGCTCTATGTCACCGAAGATGGCAAACATATCATTCAGGGGCCGATGTATGACGTCAGCGGCGCGCAGCCGGTCAACGTCACTACCAAAATGCTGCTGCCGCATCTTAACGCGCTGGAAAAAGAGATGATTGTCTACAAAGCGCCGCAAGAGAAGCACGTCATCACCGTCTTTACCGACATCACCTGCGGCTATTGCCAGAAGCTGCACAGCGAAATGGCCGACTACAACGCGCTGGGTATTACCGTGCGTTACCTCGCCTTCCCGCGCCAGGGCGTGCCGAGCGAGGTGGAAAAAGAGATGAAGGCGATTTGGTGCGCGAAAGATCCGAAGAAAGCCTTTGATGATGCAATGGCAGGCAAAGGCGTTAAGCCTGCCAGCTGCGATATCAGCATCGCTAACCACTACGCGCTGGGCGTGCAGTTTGGCGTAAACGGTACGCCAGCCATTGTGCTGAACGATGGCTACGTTGTGCCGGGCTACCAGGCACCCGCCGAGATGAAAGCCTTCCTCGACCAGCACCAGAAAGCGACGGGCGGTAAGTAATTCCCGTGAAAGCTGAGATACAACTTCGCCGCCGTGAGGTGGATGACGCGGCAGTGCTGGCGGATTCGCTCCCGCCGCTGCTGCGTCGCTTATATGCCAGCCGCGGCGTGAAGAGCGACCGCGATCTGGAACGCAGCGTAAAAGGGATGCTTCCCTGGCAGCAGCTGACCGGCATCGATGATGCGGTTACGCACCTCTACAACGCCATGCGCGAAGGGCTGCGCATTATCGTGGTCGGGGATTTTGACGCCGACGGCGCAACCAGCACCGCGCTGAGCGTGCTGGCGCTGCGCTCGTTGGGCTGCGACAACGTCAGCTACCTGGTGCCTAACCGCTTTGATGATGGCTACGGCCTCAGCCCGGAAGTGGTCGATCAGGCCCACGCCCGCGGCGCGCAGCTGATCCTGACCGTGGATAACGGCATCTCCTCCCATGCGGGTGTTGCCCGTGCGCATGAATTAGGTATTCCGGTTGTCGTTACCGATCACCACCTGCCCGGCGACACGCTGCCCGAGGCCGAGGCGATTGTTAACCCCAACCTGCGCGACTGCGACTTCCCGTCGAAATCTTTGGCAGGCGTTGGCGTTGCCTTCTATCTGATGCTGGCGCTGCGCGCCTTCCTGCGCGACAACGGCTGGTTTGAGGCGCGCGGCATCGCGATGCCAAACCTTGCTGAGCTGCTCGATTTGGTGGCGCTGGGCACGGTGGCGGACGTCGTGCCGCTGGATGCCAATAACCGTATTTTGACCTGGCAGGGGCTGAGCCGTATTCGTGCCGGCCGCTGTCGACCGGGTATTAAAGCGCTGCTTGAGATTGCCAACCGCGAGGCGCACAAGCTGGCGGCAAGCGATCTCGGCTTCGCGCTCGGCCCGCGCCTCAATGCCGCCGGGCGTCTGGATGATATGTCCGTCGGCGTAGCGCTGCTGTTGTGCGACAACCTCGGTGAAGCGCGCCAGCTGGCAAGCGATCTCGACGCGCTTAACCAGACGCGCAAAGAGATTGAACAGGGCATGCAGGCGGAAGCGCTGACCCTGTGCGAGCAGCTTGAGCGCAGTAGTGAGACGCTGCCCGGCGGGCTGGCGATGTACCACCCCGAGTGGCATCAGGGCGTGGTCGGCATTCTGGCGTCGCGCATTAAAGAGCGCTTTCATCGCCCGGTAATTGCCTTTGCGCCCGCCGGTGAAGGCGTGCTGAAAGGCTCCGGGCGCTCCATTCAGGGGCTGCATATGCGCGATGCGCTGGAGCGGCTCGACACGCTCTACCCCGGCATGATGCTGAAGTTCGGCGGCCACGCGATGGCGGCAGGATTAACGCTTGAAGAGGCCAATTTTGACGCTTTCCAGCAGCGCTTTGGCGATCTGGTCACCGAGTGGCTAGACCCGGCGCTGTTGCAGGGCGAAATTCTCTCCGACGGGCCGCTGACCGCCCAGGAGATGACGCTTGAAGTGGCAGAGATGCTGCGCGAGGCGGGCCCGTGGGGGCAGATGTTCCCGGAACCGATGTTCGACGGCGAGTTTCGCCTGTTGCAGCAGCGGCTGGTGGGCGAGCGTCATTTAAAAGTGATGCTGGAGCCGGTTGGCGGCGGTCCGCTGCTCGACGGGATCGCCTTTAACGTCGATACCGCCATCTGGCCGGACAACGGCGTACGGCAGGTGAAAATCGCTTATAAACTCGATGTTAACGAGTTTCGCGGCAACCGTAGCGTGCAGCTGATCATCGAAAACCTCTGGCCACTTTAGCGCCACTATTCGCTACAAATAAGGGCATAGATCCGGTAGAATCTCGCCCTTATCACCGCTTTTTGACAAGTCCAATAAAAGAAAACAGACCATGTTTGAAATTAATCCGGTAAAAAATCGCATTCAGGACCTCACGGAGCGCTCCGACGTTCTTAGGGGGTATCTTTGACTATGACGCCAAGAAAGAGCGTCTGGAAGAAGTAAACGCCGAGCTGGAACAGCCGGACGTATGGAATGAGCCAGAGCGCGCACAGGCGCTCGGCAAAGAGCGCTCCTCGCTCGAAGCTATCGTTGAGACGCTGGATCAGATGCGCCAGGGGCTGGAAGATGTTGCGGGCCTGCTGGAACTGGCCGTTGAAGCCGACGATGAAGAGACCTTCAACGAGGCCGTCGCCGAGCTGGACGGGCTGGAAGAGAAGCTGGCGCAGCTTGAATTCCGCCGCATGTTCTCCGGCGAGTACGACAGCGCCGACTGCTACCTCGATATTCAGGCCGGCTCCGGCGGTACCGAAGCGCAGGACTGGGCCAGCATGCTGACGCGCATGTATCTGCGCTGGGCCGAAGCACGCGGCTTCAAAACCGAAATCATCGAAGAGTCCGAAGGTGAAGTGGCGGGGATCAAATCCGTTACCATCAAGATCATTGGTGATTACGCCTACGGCTGGCTTCGTACCGAAACCGGCGTGCACCGTCTGGTGCGTAAAAGCCCGTTTGACTCCGGCGGCCGTCGCCACACCTCGTTCAGCTCCGCGTTTGTCTACCCGGAAGTGGATGACGATATCGATATCGAAATCAACCCGGCTGACCTGCGTATCGACGTTTACCGTGCCTCCGGCGCGGGCGGTCAGCACGTTAACCGTACTGAATCCGCGGTGCGTATTACCCACATTCCGACCGGGTTGGTCACGCAGTGCCAGAATGACCGCTCTCAGCATAAAAACAAAGACCAGGCCATGAAGCAGATGAAAGCGAAGCTTTATGAGCTGGAGATGCAGAAGAAAAATGCTGAGAAGCAGGCGATGGAAGATACCAAGTCCGACATCGGCTGGGGCAGCCAGATCCGTTCTTATGTCCTGGATGACTCCCGCATCAAAGATCTGCGCACCGGGGTTGAAACCCGCAACACGCAGGCGGTGCTGGACGGCAGCCTGGATCAATTTATTGAAGCAAGTTTGAAAGCAGGGCTATGAGGAACCAACATGTCTGAACAACAAGCACAGGGCGCTGACGCGGCAGTCGATCTTAATAATGAACTGAAAACCCGCCGTGAGAAGCTGGCGCTGTTGCGCGAGCAGGGCGTTCCGTTCCCGAACGACTTCCGTCGTGACCAGACCTCTGACAAGCTGCACGCCGAATTCGACGGCAAAGAGAATGAAGAGCTGGAAGCGCTCGGCATTGAAGTTGCCGTTGCGGGTCGTATGATGACGCGCCGCATTATGGGCAAAGCCTCCTTTGTCACGTTGCAGGATGTGGGCGGTCGTATTCAGCTCTATGTTTCCCGCGACGATCTGGCGGAAGGCATCTACAACGAGCAGTTCAAAAAATGGGATCTCGGCGATATCCTCGGCGCGCGCGGCAAGCTGTTCAAGACCAAGACCGGCGAGCTGTCGATCCACTGCACCGAGCTGCGTCTGCTGACCAAAGCCCTGCGCCCGTTGCCGGACAAGTTTCACGGCCTGCAGGATCAGGAAGCGCGCTATCGTCAGCGCTACCTCGATCTGATCGCTAACGAAGAGTCGCGCAACACCTTCAAAATTCGCTCCCGCATCATGGCCGGCATTCGCCAGTTCATGGTCAACCGCGACTTTATGGAAGTGGAAACGCCGATGATGCAGGTGATCCCGGGCGGTGCCTCTGCGCGTCCGTTTATCACCCATCACAACGCGCTCGATCTCGACATGTACCTGCGTATCGCGCCGGAGCTTTATCTCAAGCGTCTGGTGGTCGGCGGCTTCGATCGCGTGTTCGAAATCAACCGTAACTTCCGTAACGAAGGCATCTCCGTACGCCATAACCCAGAGTTCACCATGATGGAGCTCTATATGGCGTATGCGGATTACAAAGATTTGATCGAGCTGACCGAATCCCTGTTCCGCACGCTGGCGCAGGATATTCTCGGCACCACCGAGGTGCCTTACGGCGAGCAGGTGTTCGACTTCGGTAAGCCGTTCGAGAAGCTGACCATGCGCGAAGCGATCAAGAAGTACCGTCCGGAAACCGAGATGGGCGATCTGGATAACTTCGACAGCGCGAAAGCGATTGCTGAAAGCATCGGTATCAAAGTTGAGAAGAGCTGGGGTCTGGGCCGTATCGTGACCGAGATCTTTGAAGAAGTGGCGGAAGCGCACCTGATTCAGCCGACCTTCATCACCGAATACCCGGCAGAGGTCTCTCCGCTGGCGCGCCGTAACGACGACAACCCGGAAATCACCGACCGCTTTGAGTTCTTTATCGGCGGCCGTGAAATCGGTAACGGCTTTAGCGAGCTGAACGATGCCGAAGATCAGGCCAAGCGCTTCGCCGACCAGGTGGCAGCGAAAGACGCGGGCGATGACGAAGCGATGTTCTATGACGAAGACTATGTCACCGCGCTGGAGCATGGTCTGCCGCCGACAGCGGGTCTGGGCATCGGTATCGACCGTATGGTAATGCTGTTTACCAACAGCCACACCATCCGCGACGTGATCCTCTTCCCGGCGATGCGTCCGGTTAAATAACCGCTAATCGCCAGAAGCCCCGACGTTCACGCGCCGGGGCTTTTTTATTGCCCTGTGAAAGGGTTGGCATCCCACGTATGGCTGCTATGATATGTCGCCCGTTAATTTATTCGAGGAATGGTTTTGCGCGCAGGACGCCTGATGAAAAACCCATTTTGCATGGTCATATGCCTGGCATTTACGCTGCTGCTGGCGGGCTGTGCGGGGAATAATTCGACCGGAAGCTACGCAGGCGCGACCTACACGGTCAAGCGCGGCGATACCCTGTACCGCATTTCGCGCATTACCGGTACCAGCGTAAAAGAGCTGGCGAGCATGAACGGCATTTCGCCGCCCTACACCATCGAAGTGGGGCAGCGGCTGAAGGTGAAAGGGGCGTCGAAAGGCTCCTCCTCCGGCAAGCTGGCGAAAGCGCGCCCCTCCTCATCGGTGCCGCAAGCCTCCTGGCCGCCCGTTGGGCAACGCTGCTGGCGCTGGCCGACCAGCGGGAAAGTGATCCTCACCTATTCCAACTCTGATGGCGGTAATAAAGGTATTGATATCGCCGGGTCGCGCGGGCAGCCGATCTACGCCGCCGGTGCCGGGAAAGTGGTCTATGTCGGCAGCCAGCTGCGCGGCTATGGCAACCTGATCATGATTAAGCACAGCGAAGATTACATCACTGCCTATGCGCACAATGAGACGCTGCTGGTGAATAACGGCCAGAGCGTCAAATCCGGGCAGAAGATTGCCACCATGGGCAGCAGCGACGCCGACTCCGTGCGTCTGCACTTCCAGCTGCGCTATCGCGCGACGGCCATCGATCCGCTGCGCTACTTACCGCCGCAGGGCAGCGTACCGAAGTGTTAATCTGCGCGCTAACAGGCGAGAAATTAACCTGTTAGCGCATCGGTGGGTTGTCAGACGCGATGTAAGGTCTATAATGCCTGAGCACTTCGAAAGCGGGCGTAGTTCAATGGTAGAACGAGAGCTTCCCAAGCTCTATACGAGGGTTCGATTCCCTTCGCCCGCTCCAGTCCTTTAAAAGTCTTATGACTCAATGAGTTAGATCTAAGGCAATGTGACCAAAGCACCGCTATTTACCCTGATAGTTGCCGCGATTTTTTGAACGGTGAACAGGGCGTTTAGCAAAGCGCTGGCGGTCGTTCCACTGGTCATCCCGCGATAGCCCAACATGAACTGAAAGCCGCACACACGGCACGATTCCCTGAGACTTACAGCGAGGCGCATTTCGCCCGATGCTCCTTTATGCCACGCGTCGAGATGATGTTGCAGGGGATAAACAGGTTTATGGTGATTTCGTACCTGCGAACGATATGCAGGCTCTGTCTCTGTCTGGCTCACGGTTCCTTAGCGATACACGAGCGCCCTGATAAACCCCGCTGTCTGACATAACCCTGATGATGTCGCTGCGCTCCGCTTGATGTTGTATCACCAATCGGGCATTAGGCTTGCTTTTCCTGCCGTCTGGACTGGCTTAAAAATAGGCTATAACATTGGCAACATAAATCTATCAAGGAGATGGAAAAATGAGCACCAGAGCGGAGATAAAGGATGGGGAGCAGTTTGACGTTTTGCGCAGGGGGATCGTTTATACTGAGGTGCTTGGCTGGGTTGACATGGGGCATGCTCGTGGTAGTGATATCATGGAGCTTAAAAGCCAGTTTATCGCGGGGGAGCGTAGCGGTAAGCCTTCCTACATAGTGATGTATCGGCAGGATATGCACTTTGTGAAATTCAATTCACAATTCGGCGTAGGCAAGTTCTCTCGTTGGGAGATTAAACGTGGCCGGAGTACCGAAGACATTAACAGAATCATGCTGGCGATGATGATGAACACAGCAGCTCGATTTGAAGGCTTACAAAGCCTACGAGCTTTCTCTTGGTACACTGATAGTGGCTTTAGTGGTGAAGACTTGGTTTCTGATCTGTTCGGATTCCATCGAGCTATCATGCCGGGACGGTACGGCTACCGCCTTAAACCTGTCAGTTATGATGCCGCTGTTCGTCGCTGGGATCATTACGGTGCTATTGGTTCCCATAAAAATCATGGTTTCCGTCCGATTCTGTTCCCTGACCCGGAAGATCCGTGTGTGCGTCACCAGCCGTATACGGTGAACCTACCGCATTTTATGACATGTCTGAGGCCGTGGGACGATCTTACCTCTGGTGTTGTCAAAGTTATTACAGACAATGGAATGTCACTTGGTTACACAAAGGTGAAGTGATGATTTGTAAATTCTTTAAATGGAGCGTCTTGGTATTAATTACGGTTGTTATCCTCTGCTGGCTATTTGTCTATTTTGTTGCATCCGGTATCAATGAAGCTACCACATACACTGAAAATGATTATTTCAATTATCACTCCCTGACTGATAAAGATATTGAAAAGGCTCCGCGTATATCGAACGATTATTACTTTGAGTCGCACCCCGGAGATGGATACGCCCCGTCAAGCACGATCATTTTTAGGGGAGTATCTGACGTCGGGGTATTGAGGGCTTATTTGACTAAGCTGGGCTACACCAGACAGAAAGGCGGTTCGAAGGAGGCGGAGATATGGATGAAGCCTGAGCAGATGAATAGTGATCTCTTTTACCTGCGCTTTGATGCTGCTACTGGTGAAGCAGAACTAACTAAGGAACTGAATAACTGAATGTCCGCTACTGGTTGAACCGACCCGGCATGATTGATAGTCTGAGATTAATCCTAATGCTAAAATCGGGCCGGACATGGGCTACGGCAAAAAAAAAGACGCAGGGAAGCGCCAGAATGTCGAACTCCAGCAGCGGTTGGATGAGCTGGAGTTGACACCAGAGCAACGGGC
Organism: Kosakonia sp. S57; assembly: GCF_016516575.1. Taxonomy (NCBI): domain Bacteria; kingdom Pseudomonadati; phylum Pseudomonadota; class Gammaproteobacteria; order Enterobacterales; family Enterobacteriaceae; genus Kosakonia; species Kosakonia sp. S57. The sequence continues at coordinate 78,756 of NZ_JACVUL010000016.1, forward strand.
TTTTATCGAATCCATGATGGAGGATGAAGAAAGCACCGATACTGAACCTCACCGGTAGGGGGATGATGACCAGCCGTAAGCTCTGAATCCTTTTATGCTGGCAGCGGTTGCGGAGATGGATCGTGATCTGCTGATTGAGCGGACCCAAGCGGGTTTGTCGCGGTCAAAAGTCGAAGGGAAGAAGCTGGGAAGACCGTCCAAAGTCGCCACAGAAGCCCGTAGATCGATTATCGAGAAAAAGAATATTGGAAACAGTGTCAGTGCTTTAGCGCGTAAATACGGCGTTTCTAGAGCAACGATAGTGGCTATTGTTTGAGTTATTGAATGGGTTATTTTATGTGGCTGCTAGCTGACAGCTATTGCAATAAGTAATCGATAGCCGTCAGCGATTATTTAAGTTAACTCTAAAATTTGATGTGAATTTTAAACAGGTTTGCTAAATTCTACATGCACCGTATAGATTTCGTCTTCCTCATTATTAAGTGTCACTCCTGCACTTGCCGAACCATTAAACAGATTGGCACCAATTCCTGCTTTCCCCTCTTGGCTTGAAGAAAAAACAGTTTTCTTTTTCAGTTCTAACTCTGCACTAAGACATCCACCGTTTTCTCTTGCAAATACAATTGCCTCCCATGAAGGCTCAAATGATAACCAACTAAACTGTGATCTATCTATTTGAGTGTCTTGCTTCCATTGACGTTCAGATAATTTAATTACTCGTTTATTTGTATCAATTCCTATAGAGGCTGAATTAGTTGATATTTCGGCCTCGCCTGAACCGTAAGGAATGCCACCCTCCAGTTTTGCTCTTACTGAATTTGATTTTTTTTCTAAGCTTTCTTTATGAAATTCAATCTTGGTTGCACCTAGGGTTACAAATACTCTAACCATTTCGGCTTCACGTTCTTGTAGTAAAATATCATCAAGGTTATCACTTGGGATGTATAAGTTTTTTTTAGTTTCGTTATATTCTGAAAGTGGATGCCTAATATATGCTAAGTTAACTTGAGGGTGCCCAGGTTGAAAATGGTAATTTTTATGCGCTGCCATTTCTGGTGTTATGCTTATACGTTTTAAATATTTATCAAATGAATTTGCTGATTGTTTAAGGTTGACTGCTGAAATATCACCTTCATCTTTTTTTGAGAATAATTGATATAATGAGTATGCGGCTGGAGCTGCGTTAACGAGGACTGCAATAGGCAATGGGAGTAATCGGGCTGCTATAGCAAGTGATAAACTTGCAAATTGATTATTTAAAATGTTATTTTCTTTGTCTTCTATTTCTTTTCTGTTTTTTATCGCTGAGGCGTTTTTGTTATTCCTTGCCGTTTTTTCAAGTTCAATTTCTTCTCCGTTAGTAATTAAAGTGGTGATAATATCTTCAGTGGAGTTCTCATCAAATAGTTCTTCTTCTACAATGAATATTAAATTTTGCATGCCTTGCTTCCTATCATAATAAATGTGAGTGCTTGTGTTTTAGGAGACTACCTTTTTTATATCGATAACTCCATATGCATGTTGACCTCCTAAAGTCAAATCTGCTTCAAATTATTCAAAGGAGGCCGCGATAACGTCCCCAGTGTTGGCGTTGAAAATACAACAGTATTGCAGTGGGGTCTGCATTCCCAGCCTGTTGATTGCCTTAGCCCGTTGTCCAAATGCCTGCATCGTTCTCTTTGTCTCATCGTGCCATAGGTAAGTGTTGAAAACTGATTGCGCTTCGCTTTCCTGCCACACATGGCGAAAATTCGCTTTCTCATCCATTACCTGTTTGCACCCCTTGACCGGGTTGTGGTGCGTTTTCGCATAGCATTCCGGGCTGTTACCTGAACATAAGGCATTTTGTTTTGTTAGCGGTTGTTCTGCACCTACAGCGGAAAAGGCGCATACGCCCAGCACCAATGAGAGAGTGCCCAGAGCCCCCCCATGCAATTGCGCGAAGCGTGCTGATCTGCCGTTTTGATACAACATGAGCGACCACATTATAGCTGGCCTAGCTAAGCGCGGCTCCCGCTGCAATCGGTAATAAAAAGTCTGCTCCCGCCATGATTCCCTCACTTTCCAAACCACATCGCGCCTGATAGCGAACGCTGGTGATGCCCAACCGATGACGATCATCATACTTATCGGGTTTTAAATGTCCCTATTGGTGTTTTTTTTTGAATCAACAAGGATTGTCATGATACAGGCGATGAATGCGAGTGACTAAGCTCGCTGACGTGAGGATGGATTCAAAATGTCTCATAGGGAGCGTGGCCTTACAGTGGTCAAAATTGCACATTCAGTGCATGAAAAAATCTCTGAGAATACAGTTTGGCGAGCGGGTAAAAGAACTGCGCATTGCCACCGGAATGAGCCAGGAAGCGTTTGCTGATCGGTGTGGATTCGCACGTAGCTATATGAGCCGCATTGAACGCGGTGGTTCTAATGCGTCTCTGGATGCGGTTGAGGTGCTGGCTAACGCTCTCAATGTTGAGCCGTGGCAGTTGTTAGCGTCTGACTCATCAGAAGATAACGATCCGGAACTGTTGGTTCCATACGCAGCCGATGGTTCCTGTTTTCACTCCGGTTTGGCGAGCACCCGTGATGGCTCGTTTGGCGTAGGTGATAAAGCGGCTCAGAAGCGTTTTGGCACGTTTTCTGAAGCTCTTGAGTATCTCCGTAGCATTGAGACAGCAAAATGGCGTAGGCCCAATGCCAGTGGCAACTGGGGCATTGTGTCAGCGGTGCGTTGGGACAAACTGAGAAAGTAGCGTCAGGTATAAGTTTATAAATTCTGGATTCTGTATGAATGAACAGTATATATAGACGATTGACTGTCCCCGGTTGAACATACTTCTTGCTTCTGGAAGGGCGAAAAAACCTCGAAATACAGGTGCGTTACATAGGCGTTCCGTATCACTTTAAGATAAAGAGAGACCATGACACAGCCAACTTTTAGAAGAGTCCAAAAAAGAAACCCTCATCAGTTATCTGTTGATCAACATATCCATGCGGCACACTGTATAAAAAAGTTTGCCAACGCAAACAACAAGATTTCCGTTTTTGATAAATCAGTTTCGCAATGGGTGCAGCGTAAGCCAGATGCCGCGATTTTTTGTGCAAAAAGAGCTTGGGATCAACGTGCTGAAAAAGGTTATATGAATAGTATAGAAACCGCATTTTTTGAGGTGATCGATAGTATTGATACCACCATCATAAATAGAAATCATGACGCTATAACTCGTTATTTCCATTTGTGGCGCCTTAGAGGGTCTGCAAGAGATGATGAGAAAAAAGATTTACTACTTAATGGTGTTACAGGAGGGGGGTTAACTATCGATCAGCAAGAGATTGTGGAAAGTAAGCACGCAATATTTATTGCAGAAGGTGGAGAACTTTCGCATCACTTCGCTAAAGGTATTGAGATACAAATGATGATCGATAAAGCTAGCCATTTCATGAAACCAATAAGATGGGGATTATGGACGGCTGCTAAGGGGGAGTTTTTAGCTGCTGATTACTATCCTGGAGATAGTGATGGTTTAACGCCTTTTATTCCAGTGTCTCCTCAGCATGTGTTCTTTGCTAATGCTCCAGATACTAAGATCAATGTTAATAAAGTACGTGAGTTAAATCGTATTTCTGTTGCATCTTCAAAGAACTATTACTTTTGCCGGAGTCTCGAAAACTGTCCGCTTTGAGGGATGGCATTGTAAGAAAGTTGTAGTTCCCCCTACAAAAATCTCCTACAATGCATCAAGTTTTTGTTAATAAATCCATGGGCTTACGAGATCTTTGGAGCGGGGGTGATTTCCCTTCGCCCGCTCCAGCATTTTCTCTCTCTTCATTTCCCTGCTTTCTGCAACGCATCCTTCACGTTTATATAATGACGCTTATTGCGGCCAGATTTTATTGCCGTTACAGCGGGCGGGTAAAGCGAAGCGTCGCGGCATTAGCACCGCCAGGCAGCACGTCGCCCGTCAGCACTGGTGCCGGAAAGCGATTAATTATGGGTGGTGTCCTGGCCGCCGAAGATATTGGCACGGCTGCTGGAAGAGCTGCCATCACTGTTTTTCGTATCCTGACCGTCGAAGATATTCGCGCGACTGCTGGAGGAGCTACCATCGCTATTTTGCGTGTCCTGGCCGTCAAAGATATTGGCACGGCTGCTGGAAGAGCTACCGTCGCTGTTTTTCGTATCCTGGCCGCCAAAGATATTGGCTCTGCTGCTTGAGGTTCTTCCGTCGCTATATTTCGTGTCCTGCCCACCAAAAATGTTAGAGCGGCTGCTGGATGTTGTGCCATCGTCATAGCGGCAATCCTCTCCGCCAAAAATGTTAGACCGGCAGCTGTCCGCCATCGCGCTATTCAGCGAGCCGGCAAACAGAAAAAAACCTAAAAACAGTGTCCTGGTATTCATAGCGTCTCTCTGAAAAGTGAGCTTATCTGCGGATATGGGAAATCTGAATCAGCACGAATTATGCCTGACACCGCCCTGATGTCATTCCCCTGGCTCTGGTAGTTATCGCAGCCCTTCCACACCTTCCGCCGACAGCGTCATAACCGTTTTCAGGCTCGTTTCAATGCTGCTCACAATCGCTTCTCGCGGGCCACTGCGCCACGCATCGCTGGCATAAAAGGCCTCCAGCACCGCAGTCATACTTTCCGGGCTGGCAAAAGCGCGGATCAGGCAGTAGCAATCGGGATCGTGCAATGAGTTGCCGAACCTCACGACATCAATGCCGTGGCGCTGATGAAGGGGAACGCTGATCTCCTGCATGATGGCGTGAAACGCCGCGGCGCTTCCCGGACGCAAGGTGTATTGTAATATTTCAACCGTCTTCACAATTTTCATCCCTATTAAGTGCCATCAGAGGTCAGTTATGAAAAGCATAACTATTCTTCTGGCGGCATAACTATTCATTCCAGGTATGGATTACTGCCTCATTCCGATGTTAACTTATGCTTCTGAATAGGGAGGGAGTGATGCTGGATATTACACATTTTGGGCTGTTTGCCCTGTCAGTTTTTCTGTTGTCGGTGACGCCAGGGCCGGACATGGCTTATGTCATCGGACAAAGCGTGGCTAACGGGCGTCGCGCCGGGGTGATCTCCGCGGCGGGGGTGGCGTTGGGCAGCTGTACGCATGCCGTGGCCAGCGCCGTCGGGTTAACGGCGCTCATCACCGCCTCACCGCTGATGTTTACGGTAATTAAATACCTCGGCGCAGCCTACCTGCTCTACCTCGGCAGTAAGATGATCCTCGGCACATTCGCCAGACCGCGCGCTGAGGGTGAGGAGAGTGCGCCCAGCAAAGGGAAAGTGACCACCCGCACGCTGCTCTCCCGTGGGTTTATCACCACGCTCACCAACCCGAAAGTGCTGCTCTTCTTTATCTCATTCTTCCCGCAGTTCGTGGTGGCGGATGGCAATCAGCATGCTGCCTCATTTCTTATTCTTGGCTTCGCTTACGCGCTAATTGCGTTCCTGACCGATATCACTTTCGCCCTGCTGGCAGGCAGTGCGGCGGGCGCGGTTTCGCAAAACAGGGGCCTGCAAAAGCTGCTCGACCGCATTGTCGGCACCACGTTTATTGCGCTAGGTATTCGGCTGGCGCTCACGAAGCGCTAAGGGTTAGAACAAAAAAAGCGCGCCGTTATTGCTTACCGGCGCGCTTTTTTTCTGTCGGAGTTACTTATCTCGTGGCGCCGTCACGATGGTAAATGGCGTGAAGTGGCGCGGCGTGATAAGCGAAAGAGGTAACCGCTTCTGCACGCCGTTGTCGACCTCAGCGAGTGAAGTAATGCGGATGCTTAACGTATCATCGCAATAGTGCTCCCCTTCAGCAGAGGTTGACTGATAGCGCGTGGCCTCTGAGGTGCCAAAGGGCGCAACGACTAAGTGATCCACGCTCACGACTTCCTGGCGTGCGTTAACCAGTTCAATACCAATATCCAGCTGGCCGACCGGCTCCGTGCCGCTATCGAGAGTAAAAGTTGCGCTGCACATCCCCTGGTTAGCCCATACCGTATCCGAGTGCCAAATCTCAATGGCCAGCGCGGGTTTTAGCATCACAAGAGGCAGTAAAAACGGCCACAAATAACGGCGTGAGATCATCTGTTCCGTCCACTGTTAATCGGCATAGCCGTAGGTATCGTCATCGCCGGTATCGCTCTCTTTCACAAGATTTTCACCGCGATAATTCGTGTTCAAAAAGCCGCCGTTAGTACATTCGCGCTTCATAATGCGTTTTTTGCCCTGGTAAACTTTCAGGCCGGTGAACTCCCATCCTCTGCCCATCCCGCTATAGACCACATAACTGAAGTTGCCGTTAATAAAGCGGTAGTAGAGGGAGCCGCCCCCAGCGAAGGTCATCTCACCAACGCGGACCTGGGTTTTATCACCTTCGATGCGCGGTAGCGTCATCTCGACTTGCTCAATAGAGCCGTAATAGTAAGTCGGGACGTTATCCTTCAGGCGAATAACAACGCCTTTCTCATTCGGCAAATCACAGTTAAATATCAAATCCGGGTCGGGGATTTCCGCCTGCGCATAGGTTGCTACGGACATTGCAGCGAGCAATATCGCAATCATAGAGATGCGTTTCATCATGGGTTCCTGATAGTGTCATCCCGCCGACGCAGCGCCGGCGGGCGAAGTTTATTGCGTCGCTAAGGTTTGCTGAAGTTCCGACAGCTGACCCTGCAATTTCTGCAGCTCCATCTGTTTTTCCATCTCGGAAGCGGAAGGGCGGTTTTGCGCCTCTTTCATCTTCTTCTCAAGCGCGGCGATCTGTTTTTGCACATCGGCCCGGCCTGCGTTTTTCTGCTTCAGCTGCGCAATCAGGTTATTCATCGAACGTTGCAGCGCCTGCTGTGATTTACGCTTGCTGGCGACGCTGGCATTGCTCTGCTGCTTCTCCTGTTCAATCGCCGCATAGACCGCGTTGAACTCCTTGTTTAACTGCTGCTCATGTTGCAGGGTCTGCTGCTTCTGCTCAACGCGCTTATCCCAGGTGCCGGAGTAGTTACAGTTAAATTTGGTAATAATGCTGACGTCGCCGGCGGTCGGGTCACAATCACGCGCATTTGTCGCGCAGCCAGCCAGTAACAGCGCGCTCAACATCATTAAAATCTTCTTATGCATAGCGTGATCCTCAGCTAACTTTCAGTGCGGTACGTTGGGTATAGAGGCTGTCGAGTTCACCCTGCAACGAGCCAATTTGATCGCGCATCTGCGCAATTTCAGCGTCGAGCTTCTTGGTATCGCCGCCGGTTCTGTGCATATCAGAGGAGATATCCTGCCACTGCTGCTGATGTTTTTTCATATCGGTCAGCGTGTTACGCAGATAAGCGATGTTGGCATCGACGCCTTTAACCTGCTGTTGCAGTGCATCTTTCTTCACTTTTCTTGCAGCAATGTCCTTCTCAAGCTTCGCCAGCGTCAGCTTGTCGCTGGCAATAACCGATTTCGCCACGTTAGTCGCATTCTGGATACGGGTGTTTTCCGCCTGGATATCGCGAATGGAGGCATTCAACTGCTCCTCCTGCGAGGCATATTTTTTACGCTGGTTATCAAGGTAGGCGTTAGCACCAACCCCGACGCCGCAGCCTGCCACCGCGGCGGCAATCATGCACACCGCCTTATTGCTTGAGTTACTTGCTGCACAGGCCAGTGCGCCGAGCAGCGCGCCGCCAGCACAGGCCATGACGCCCGATTTATTAAAAAACTCGACGTCCTGGTTATTGGCTAAACGGGGATCGACACTCCCACTGCCGCCCATACCGCCCGAACTCTGGCAACCCGCCAGCACCACAATCAACCCAGCCACTACTGCTGTACGTAACCGTTTAAAAGCAACCATCACCACTCTCTCCTGAATGTCCTTAATTATTTTTTTTACAAGCGCTCAGCCACGCATCGCGCGCCACTTTGCCATCTTTCCAGTAGCCCTGAAGATTGCCCCAGTAGGTATTCAGGTAACCGTTTAGATTGGTTTTACCGCGCGCCGCCATCTGCTGCTGCACGACGGTCATCTGCGGATCGATCAGGCTCTTGTTATAGGTCGTGCCCATATCCACCAGCGTGTCGGCGTAATAGCTGGTGATAAACTCCAGCGCTTTTTTATGCTGATCGAGCTGCTCCTGGCGACGCGAACAGTTGGCATCGAGCTGGCTCCCGGCGGCACACGTTTTGCTATAAAGCTGATTAAGGCGATCGAGAAACTCGCCGTCATCTTTCATCTTGGTGCACAAAAAGGCGCCCAGTTGCAAAGAGGTGCGGATCGCCTGGTCGCGCTGCTCATCGCGCAGCTGGCTATTGGCTCGTAGTTCATTACGCAGCGACTCCAGCTCCTTTTTCACGCCTTCATCCTGCACTTTGGCGGAGATGGCATTCAGGTTCTGTAATGAGTCCGCGCCTTCGCCCGGTTTCTTCGCCGCTTTGCTCTCGGTACCCAGCGCCTGCCACTCTTTTTCAATCTCTTTAATGCGATCCCGCGAGGTGAGGGTGGTTGAGACCAGTACCAGGCGCATGCCGTTCGCTTTGCTGCTGTTCTCGCCTTGCGCGGTGTAATAGGGCTCTTCCCCGCGCAGCGAGCTGCGAATATCGGCCTGCGGCGTTAAGTAACTGCCGCCGCGCACGATATAGCCGCCCGCTTTGCCATGCAGGCGGTCAAGTTTATTTAAGCGAAACGGCTCAAACATCATTTCGCCAGCGTTGCCGAGCATATCGTGCAGACCCAGCGGGTTCGGTTTAAGCAGGCCGGTAAGCTGGAGTTTGTTATTCGCTGACTGCGCCCCCGCGAACCAGACATAGCCATTCAGGCCTTCCGGCATCGGGAAGTGGCGATCGCGAAACTCCGCCGAAGAGACAGATAGCCCGCCGCGCGCGGCAAACTCCCATTCGGTTTCCGTCGGCAGACGTAAAAAGCCTGGCTGCTTATCATCCTGCGGCAGTGCGTCCGGCTTCTCTTTTCGCAGCCACAGGTTGTATTTATCGGCAATCGACATGGCGTCCATCCAGCCGATATTGACCTTCGGCAGACGACCTTTGATATCGGGTTTGGCGCAATCACCGGAAAGTGCGCGATACTGCAAATCCGTCAGCTCATATTTGGCCATCAGGTAGTAACGGCCTTTCTCTTTCTTCTCTTGCGGGAAGCTACCGGCGATATGGTCCGGGCGTGACTGTTCGATATAGCCCCACTCGTTGCCCTCTTCGCCAAGCGTAATGCTGTAATCGGCTAACGGCTTATCCAGAGGAATAGCAACCTTACGAAACGCCATTGCGCCATCGCAGGGCAGCGGCAGGATCACATCATCGGCCAAGGGTTTTGGGTTCCAGAACTTCTCATCCCACGTTGCGTTTGCCGCGCAGGAAAAGCCTAACCCGGCCGCAGCCAGCGTCAGTAACAGGTTAAATTTCACGTAAACTCTCCGCAGGTTCGATCTTTAACGCCCGCAGCGCGCCAATCGCGGCAACGCCCAGCGCCACGGCCAGCACGCTCAGGAAGGCGGCGGCAAAGTGGCCAGGATCAAGGTGACAAACAAAAGCGCTTTCGGGGAGATTAGCGCCCAGAAGGTGGTTAAACAGCGCGCTGCCCGCGCCATAAATCAACAGGCCAGCAATAAACGCAACGCCCGTCAGGCAGAGCGCCTGGATCATGATAAACAGCGTCACCGCCTGGCGGCGAAAACCGAGCAGGCGCAGCACTGCCATATCTTTGCGTTTACGATCGATATTGGCGATAAACGCGCCAATAAGCGACGCAATGCAGCCTGAGGCCGAGATCCAGGCGATTACCGCGAAAATCACCCCCAGCACGCGATCGATGGCGCGCACCGCTTCAATCTGCGAGGCCTGGGTTATCGCTTCGATATGTTGCGACTCAAGCCATTGCGCCAGGGGGGCAACATCATCCAGCGTGGCGGCATAGAGCCGTGCGCGCGCAAAGTTATGCCGCTCGCGCGCGTTTTCACCGTCGGTAACGCCGAGCAGCGGCGCCTGGAAACCGTCGCGATAATCTTCCAGCGCCACCAGCAGAGGCAGGTCGACAAACAGCGCAGGGCGTGCAAAGCGCGCCTCGTCGAGAATGGCACCGACGCTGACGGAGAGCGATGTGCGCTGGTTCTGCCCGTCGCGTTTACGGCTGACGAACAGCCGGAACGTGTCGCCCGCTTTCACGTCGAGCTTACGGGCAGCGCTGTTGCTCAGTACCACGGTGCTGCCGTGCGGCAGCACTCCGCTCTCACGCAGCAGCGGATCGCCTTTCGCGGAAGGGATCACCTCTGCACCAGCGGCAAAATGTTGCCCGTCGCGCACCAGGTCTGCCTGGGTATTCAGCGATCGCGTAAGCGGTATTGAGAAGCCAACCTCCGGGCGTGCCGCGAGCGCGTTGAGCCACGCAAGATCGTAGTTACCGTTGCCGGTCATCCGCACTTCCCGCGTGCGTGGATCGTCAAGCAGATCGTGGCGCAGCTGGCTGACGATACCGTTTTTTAAGCCAAACAAGAGAAGTAGCGGGGCGATCACCGCGATCAGCGAGAAGACAATACAGAGCGCCACTTTTCGATCGTGGATCAGATCGCGCAGCGCCATATTCAGTAGTAGCCCCATCTTGGGGCGAGTTTCAGGCAGGCTGGAAGACACTTTGCCCCTCCTGCATCACGGCGCGATAACAGCGTAGATTGCACTCGCTCACCCGCTGCCAGTCATGGCTGACGATCACCGCCGCCATCTCCATTGCCCGCACCATCTCAATCATTAGCGCAAACAGGCGGCTGGCGTTATCGGGATCGAGCGCAGCGGTTGGCTCATCTGCCAGCAGCAGGCGCGGCTGGTGGGCGATAGCGCGCACAAACGCCACGCGCTGACGCTCGCCAATCGACAGGCGGGAAGGCAGCTGATGCAGCAGCGGGGCAATGCCGAGCCGATCAATCGCGGTCTTAAGCCACGGCGATTGCACCGTTTGCCCGACCAGCCGACGGGTGAGGGTGATGTTCTCCTGCACCGTCAGCCACGGCAGCAGCCCGCCGTGCTGGAGCACAAAGCCGAGATCCCGCGCGCGAATACCCGACAGCGCGGCTTCATCATTCGCGAGCAGCGCCGGGGTAAGATCCCGCTCGCCGAGGCGATACTCCGACAGCTGTTCCGGGCGCAGGATCGCGCCCATCATCTCCAGCAGGGTGCTCTTACCGCAGCCGCTGGGGCCGGTAAGCGCAACTACTTCACCGGGCGCCAGCGTCAGCTCCGGTAGCGAGACCCGGTAGCCCTGCGTGCCGCCGCGGCGGATCGCCATTTCGCGTATGTGTAGCATTACGGCAGGTTTTCCAGCGGCACAGGGTAGACGTTGTCACGCGGATCGCTGTCCGGTGCCAGCGAGATCCAGCGGTCAACATCCTGGTTATAGCGCTGGTAGTAGTTCAGTTTGGTATTGAGACGGCGAATAAACCGCTCCTGCTCAAGGCCATCCCAGCTCTTCCAGGTCTCTTCATCAAGGCTCAGTACTTCACTCAGGTACGGCAGCCCTTCGATGTATTCACCCAGCAGACCCAATTCACCCAGACGTGTGGCGTTTTTGCTTTTCGCCTGGTTCGGATCGTTGCCCATCGTTGCGGCCAGCGAACGCAGGCTGGCGAACATATCGTCCGGCGAGATCAACCCTTCGTTGGCGGCATTGACGATCTTCTTCATCACATCACTCAGATCGCTCAACTCGCTTTTGGTCAGCAGGACACGCACTTCGGTGGCGGGAATGTTCTGGTTCACTAAATCGCGGTCGCTGATCCAGGATTTAAACACCGGCGGTGCCTGGGTCCCCTGTTTTTCGCCGAGATAGGCAAGGCGCATCGCTTTGCTCAGCTTGTCCGCATCGCTCAGCAGCGGGTCGGCTTTCTTACCGGCATACTCTTCGCTGGCACCCAGCGCGCTGCCCGCCGTCTCTTCGCCGCTCCAGGCGGTTTTAATCTGGCCGGTGATGGCATTCGCCAGGCTATCGACCATAGCGCCGAAGTTGTTCACATCGCCGGAGTCGATCGGGTAGTAGAGCGGTTTATGCAGGAACGGGTTGAGCGTCAGATCCTGATACTGCGCCTCGGCGGCGGCATGGTTTTTCTTACCGCTCGGGGTTTTGAGATGCAGGGTATAGAGCGCCACACCACGGTAGGCCGCTTCCTGGCGAACCTGCGCGGCATCAAGATGCGTGGAGGAGAGGTTATCCCCGCCCTCCAGCGCGCCGGCGTCGGTAATCAGGATCACGTAACGCGCGCCAAACTGCGTCCAGTCGACCTTATCAAGCGCCGTCATCACGCCGCCATAAGCATCCTCTTCCACTTTGCTACTGGAGACCGTGGCTTGCTTCAGATCGTGTACTTTGGCGAGGAAATCTTTGCCATCTTTCACCGTGTTGGGGTCGACGTACATCTTGCTGTCATACTCCAGCCCCGGCACGGCTTTGACATTGGAGCGGAAGGCCACCAGACCAAACTTCACCTGATCCTGGAGATGCTCCTTTTCAATGCGCTGATAGATCTTATCGATCGCCTCTTTGGTGCGGTCGATATAGGGGCCCATCGAAATGGTGGAGTCGATTACAAACACTACCGACGCCGAAAAGCCCTTCATCATGTTCTTCTCGTCAGCCGCTTTTACCGCTTTCTCCGGCGCTTTTTCACTGACCGAGGCGACATTAAGCACGCGCACCTGGAAACCGCTGTCGGTAAAGACATCGTCAGAGCCTAACACTGGCAGCAGATAGAAGTTTTTCTGCTGATCGACCATGTAATCCGGCTCTTTCGCCAGCACCTGCGGCACGGGTTTATTGCTCTTCAGATTGGCCAATAACGGATCGAGCGCGGCAGCCGGTTTTGGGTTATTCAGCAACGATTCGACGTCGCTCTTATCGCGGAAAAAGAGCATCGGGTGGCGACCCGCCGGGTTGGTAAACGCCAGCGTGAGCTGCATCTTCCAGTCGACGGTACAGGCGGCTTTAAGCCAGCCGGAAACATGACCGAAGCTATCCGGCCCGACCTGCAGCCACTCATCCTGGCCCTGCTTGCTGCGCTGATAAACGTAGAAGCGGCTAAACGCCGGCTGCTCTTTACCGGCCTCGCCCGCTTTCGGTGCCAGCTGGCAGCCCGGGTAGGTGAGAACACGCTGATAAAGGCTATGTTTCCCCTCCTGCAGCAGCGGTTTTTGATCGGCGGCGTGCGCGCCCATAGTGGTGGCCGTTAAGCACAGAAATCCGCCCAGCCAGACTCTCGTTTTCATCCTTTAATCCTATTTTTTCAGCTCGGCAAGACGGGCTTTCGCCCCGCTGTTTTGTGAGTCCTGGTTGACCACAATCTCGTACCAGTAGATGGCGGTTTGCGCATCCGGGCTAAAGCAACCCCCGCTCTGTGCGGTTTTTGGGTCATACTCTTCGGCATAACGCATCGCCATCTGGGTATCGCCAGACTGCGCTTTATAGGCGTACAAGCGTTGAGCGACATCACACTGCTTCGCCGCTTTTGCTTTCGCGATCACCTCCAGCAGTTGCGCACTGCTTGGCTGGCTGCGCAGGCACCCTTTCACAAATGCCAGTTCATTGCCTTTGGTCATCAGATCGTCGCCGCACGGGCCGCTGGCTTTCGCCGCGGCCGCAGGGGCTGCCGCAGGTGGCGGTGTCTCTTCGGCTGGCGCTTCGGGGCTACGCATAAACCACCATGCCGCAGCGGCGGCGGCGATCAGCAGCAGAAGCACCACCAGTGCAATAATCAGCCCTTTACCTCTCTTCGCTTTTGGCTCCTCGACAGGCTGCGGTGCAGGCGACTCAGAAACCACCGGTGCGGGTTCCGGTACCGGTGGCGGCGTTGGCTCAACGGCAGGTGGCGTCGGCGGGGTGTCATTCAGGGAACGGGTGTTGACCGGCAGCGGGTTCTCGCCGCCCGCCTGGGAGCTGAGCAAGCCTTCGCTGATCATCAGGATCCCCATATCGCGCGAGGCGTCATCTTTGATGGCGATGCGATAGGCTGCCTGGCGGTTGGCCAGCAGGGGATCAACCAGCGACGGGCCGACCTGCACGGTGGGTACGCCCTCGTCAAGGGTGAGCGTCGGCAGCGCCAGAAAGACTTCCGCGCTGCTCCAGCCGCCATCGTTGTCGAGATAGAGCGAATCCTGGTTACGCAGCACCGAGATCATCACGCCATCCATGCCCCCTTTCCACGCTTTCAACAGTAGTTGCGCATAGCCCGGGATGACGGGCTGAAGGGCTTTAAGTTCGGGTTTGATCACCTGCTATTACTCCTGTGAAGTCTGAATCTGACGGATGATGGCGCCCAGTTTTTCGTTCTGCGCCACGCTGATCTCCCGACCGGCCGAATGGCCCGCATTCTCGGTAATCAGCGACTCCAGCCCCACCAGCCAGTCGATAATGAACATGGCGGTGTAGTTCAGTTGTTGCGGCGTTAAACGCGCCAGACGCTCGTCGTCTTTCCACACCACGCTGTCGCACTGAGAGGGGCGGGTGAAAATGTGCTGCTCCGGCATATTCAAGCGTGTCGGGCGTTTCGCTGCGGGCATCTCGAGGTATCCAAGCCAGGTAATAAAATCGCCCATCACATGCAGGATGCGCGACACCTGGCGGTCCACCATCTGCTCCAGCAGCACGCCGGCCTGCTCGGTATTGGTCATCACCTCAACGAGCTTCTCTTCGATGCGCAGACGGAGCAGGGCGGTAATCAGTTCATCGGCCAGCGCGTCGATAATCGGGCGCGGTAAATTGATGTAGTTGAGCAACGCCGGGCTTTCCGACAAGCCGCGCAGATGGTTGATCCAGTGCTGTACGCTCTGATGCGCGAAGGCAATTTCGTGGCTATAGGTCGTTGCCGCAGGTGCTTCAGCCCCAAAGGCAGCGCCAACACCGATATCGAATATATCCAGCTCTTCAGGCGTCTCTTCCTGCACCGGCAGTGTGGTTTGTTGCAGATAGAGTGCCTGCAAATCGCGGCGCGTCGGCACCAGGCGCAGCAACAGCTCGCCGTGCATACCGCTGCGTTTTTTCAGCACATCCAGAATGTCGCGGGCAATCTGCGCCTTTTTCGCCGCATCCTCTTCGCCGTCTGGCTTATACCAGTTGCCTAACCCGCCCTCGATCAGCTCATCGCGGATCTCCTGCAACTGCTCGGCGATGCGCTCAAGCTTCACTTCCGGGCGCGCAACGGTTGAGAGGTAATCAGCCATGCGGCGCATCCCGCCGTCGTTAAGCTCGAGCATGGCGTCCCAGGCTTCGTCCGGCGAGGCGATATAGCGATTGACCGCTTCATCTTCGAGGAAGGTTTTGCGCATCAGCTGTAACTGCGGAAGGTTCTCTTCGCTAAACGCCGCTTCGTTACCGTCGCTAATACGAATAAACGGCGTCTGCTGGCGCGGCTTGCGCACGAGGAAGGTGTTGTTAAACGCCTGGCCGCGCTGCCACTCCTGCATCCATTTGTACTGACCGAAGCGCTCGGTCATCGCCATTTTGATCATCCCGCCCAGCCCCCAGGACTGTCGCAGGATTGCCTCCTCTTGCGACAGCCCCTGGCTGATGCGCAGATCGAACATGGTCAGTGCCCAAATTAGCCCCGGCAGACGGCGGCCGCGCGCCTCGGCGTCGGCACCCTGGGTGTAGCGGATCCACTCATCGAGCACGCCGCCCACCTCTTTCACATCCGACTGCTTGGTCGAGGCTGTACAGACCACCAGGACGTTCATCTCCTGGTTTTCGGTATAGCGCTCAAAGAGATAAGCGACTTTGCCACGTAAAATCAGCTGCGCCAGCGGGTTGCTCTCTTCGCTATTAACCGCGCGGCGAATGTCATCCATCGACTCAACGCCGAGGCGTCCGCGATAACCGGGGAAATCGAGCAGATCGACGGTTTCAAACAGAGGCTCGCGGGTCGAGGCGACCAGCGGGATATGCAACTCAACGGTTAATGCCGTTAATTCTGCCAGCGACAGGGTAACGGGCGCTGCGGCCAGGCCTTCCACCACCGGGCAGACCTCAATGCGGATATCGGTCTCTTTATTCAGCCGCTCCAGCATGTCGACATTCATAATGCTGTCGCGCTGCACCAGCAGGCCATTCTCTTCACTGACCAGCGTGCTTAACGGTGCCCACACTTCCTGCGCGCCGCCCAGCCGATGCAGGGTTTGCGCAAAACGGATATAGGCTTCGGTCAGCTCTGCCACCTCGCCCCATAACACGGAGAAGAGCTGGCCGCGATCCTCCGGCGTCAGCCACGGCGCCAGCGTAATCGCCTGCGGCCAGTAGTGCAGCGCTAAGCGGCTCTGGCTTTTTTCCGCATGGCGGCTCAGGTAATCCCACAGCGAGACGACATCATCTTCACTGATGCCCGCCACGCGGGTTGGGCGACGTCGTTTGGTCAGCGAGGCCAGCAGATCGTTGATGCGCCCTTCGTCATACTGCCAGTCAAATTTTTCCTGATTAAAATCATGGATAAAGGCGTTGGCGAGAATTTTGCCCATCTCGATTTCGCTAAACAGTTGCAGCGTCACCGGCCAGCGCTCGTCGCCGCCAACCTGACGGCGGCTAAAGCGCGTCACCAGGCCGGTTGCCTCTTTGCCGCCGCCCGGCGGGTTGATGTGGGTCAGAAAATCGAGCTGCTTACCGCCGAGGCGGGTCTCCAGCTTGCCGTTTTCACCCGCCGCCAGCGCGGAAATCAGGTAGGATTTGCCCGCCTGCGACAGGCCAAAGAAGCCGATGGTCATCGGTTTTGCCGCTGCCAGCGCCAGACGGCGTGCCTTGTTACGGCTGCGGCGGAGGTTAATCGTCAGACGGTCGGCTTCGGTATTAAGACGCGGCGCATCCTGGCGCACCGCGTTGATCCACTCAATCGCTTCACCGGCACCGCGTTCAACGCCCTGCCAGCCCTGGATAATTTGCTTCGAATTGATGCTGTTCATTAGCTCTTAATGCTCCCGCTATCCAGCCAGTACTGGCTTTCGCCCATGCCATTGCCAACCATCGTGTTTAACTGGAAGGTCACATCCTTGCGGCTGTAGTTTCGTCTGGCGTTCTCCATCTCCAGCGATTCAATACGGAAACGCTCCGGGCTCACAGCCTCTTCGCCGTTTCGCGCGCGGCCCTGTTCCGCCATCAGCTCAATACGCATCACCGCATCGCCGGCAAGTTCGCTGGCAAGGTTCGGATTGTTGATTTTCAGGGTATAGAGCGACGAGGCCGGCCACCGCTCGTTATCCAGCTGGCGGAAACCGATACGCACTTCACCGCGCGCCTCAAATGGCAGGCCCTGAGGGAGCTGGAAGTCAGCGGCATCGAGGTCGATATCGCTGTAAAAGACGTTGCTGTCTTTGATGACGTTGTTGCCATCCAGCATGCCGAGGTAGCGGATCGTCGAGTAGGCGGTAAAGTTTGCCGCGCGGAAATAGAAGTTGTTGAGACGCGACTTCTCCGCCAGCAGGCAGAGCATCGCGCCGACCACCGCGGTGGATTTCGGATCGTCAATGCACCCTTTTTTGTTGAAGGGATACCAGCCGCCGGTTTCATACCCGTGCAGCGGCAGAACCCGCGTCGGCGGCACCGGCTGGAGCTGGCGAATCAGCGCCTGGATGCCCGGCAGGCGTGAAGGGCGTCCCGTTAACAGCAGCACATCGCAGTTGTAGTGCCAGAGCACTTCACACAGGGCGCGCAGGCTATGGCAGATGTTCATCCGGCCGCTGCGTGGATCGATAAACTCATTATGCAGACGGGCGAGATCGACCTCTAACGGCACATCGAGCAGTGAGAAGGGCGCTTCATTCGCCAGTTGGCCGGTGCGCACCACGTCGTTAACGTAATCCTGCACTTTGGCGGTAGGTGTAGTGCCGGTGAGCAGTTCGCGGAAGGTATAGTTGAGGACTTCGCGGCCACTCTCCGGCTTGTACTCTTCATATCGATGAAGAATGGCCAGCGCCAGCGGCGAGAAGATTTGCAGCGTCAACTGCTGGCGCAGCACCTGCTTGCCCGCTTCGATCGCTTCGCTGCCGAACAGCTGCGACATCATCGACTCTGCCGCGATATCGCTGTGGCCGACTTTCATCATCGCCGCTTTTACGGCTGGCTGGAGATAGAGACGGATGACATCCAGCAGAATGTCGTCGCCCGCCACTTTGAAGCCTTCACGGAAGAGCTGTTTCGGTGTAATACGCACGTTAATGCCTTTACCGTCATCCAGCGTATAGCGGGTGATCACCAGATCGGTGGTGCCGCCGCCAATGTCGATGGAGGCGATCTTCAGGCTGCGTTGTTCCCCTTCCGCCTGCTGATTATCGGGGCGACGGGTGGCGGCAAAAAACTCATCGGTGCGGCCACCGAAATTGGTCTGCGTTTCGTTATAGAGATAGACCAGCTGTCCGCAGGTCGCTTCATCCCACTTCACATGAACGCCGGGGTGCGGCTGCTTCGCATTGCCGCTCTCTTCGCCGTCGTAATCCATCTCTTCCCACTCCAGCGATTTCCACACCAGGCGGATAGCGTCATGCATGCAGGCTTCAAAAATGGCGCGCTCTGGTTTCGGCATCGCCGGCGGTACGGTCAGGATCACGTTGCGTAAACGACGCGGATGGCTGGCGTGGCTCATCTTCAGGCGCTGCGCCGGGCTGTTGATCTGCATTAACGCCTGGCTCAGCACTTCTGAGAGCATCATGGTCATCAATGAACTGCGGCTGTAAACCGGCGAGAAGACCGGCATCCGCTCATCTTCATTGAGGCGAATCAACAGCTTGCCATGATCGTTGAGCATATAGAGCAGCGGTGCGGCGGTTGCCAGCGGTTCACGATCCGATTTGACAAACGCCTGGCTGAAACGCCAGCCCGGAGAGTAGGGCTGATCGTCCCACAGATAGCGTTTCGGGCTGGAGAGGCCGGTTGAGCCTTCGGTGCCTAAACGCTGCGCCGCCATGCGGAAAGCCTCACCGCCGACACGGCCGATGGTCGGCCAGGTAAAGGCGTCGCTGCGCCCACTTTTCGACGAGAAGTCCTGCTTGCCAAACTCCGCCTGCGCGAACTCCAGTCGGCTCTCAAATGGCTCGTTATAGACAAACTGCGGCTGGCTCAGATCGCGCAATTGCAGCTGATAAAGCTGGGAGAGGCCTTTGTTATCCGCCGCATGGTCCTCAATTAGCACGCCGCAGCTGCGTGAGTTGCCAATATCCAGCACCAGGTCGACGGGGATCGCGGTATCACGAATTTTCACGTCATTGAGCTGTACTTCTGGAATGGCGATGGTCTTTTTCAGCACCTCGAGCAGGTTAAGGAAGTGCGCCTGATGCTCTTTCAGCCCCAGCTTCTCTTCGGTGTCTTCAGGGTGCTGACGCAGCACAGCGTGTGCCTGCCTGGTATAGACATCGTTCAGCCACTCCTCAATCCATGGAAGAGTCAGGAAGTCGCCCATCTGGTGCGGTAAGCAGGCCAGCGCAAAACCGGCCCCGGAACGGACATCATCTTCGCCGGGTGCCAGGTATTGTGTATGTTCGCGGTCAGGAAAGATTTTGGTATCGAAAATCAGCGTTGCACGCCAGGTGTTGCCTTTCTCATCCGGCTCCGGCAGTTGATGAAACTGCACGCGCGACCAGTTAGTCGGCCCGTGAGAAAAGCCGCCCGGTGGGTTGAAGCGAAAGAAGGGCAGCGGCAACCAGATCCCCGCATAAAGGTTCAGGGAATCTTCAATCGCCAGCGCATACTCCGGCTCGGCGTTGCGCGGCGTTTCGCCGTCTGGCGTCGGGACCTGAAACTTGTCGTCACGCTCGTTGTAGATAAGGCGCAGCACCGCACCTTCGCCCTGCTGGCGCAAAAACTCGCCGTAGGCTTTACGCGCGGGCAGGGAGAAAGCGAAGTCGAGGAACTGAATCCCGCTGTCACGGATAAGTTTGACCTGTTTTTTAAAATCAGTGAGCTCAGCCAGCATTTAGTTACTTGCCTCCTGCTTCATCGAAAGGGGAAAAAGGGTACTGGTGCCGTAGCTGCCTTTACAGTCGGCAACGCTCTTAGCACCGGGCGCACAGACGATCTCCGGCATCTGGTAAACCGAGCCATCGGTACATTGCGCTTCACCCTGGTTATTAATGGCCAGCTTGCCGGCCTGGATGGCGGCATTGACCGCACCGCGGCAGGAGACGCCATCGCCGCGCACCATCTGCACTTCACCTTTGCCATCTTTAATCTGGTAGTTGAGGCTCAGCGGCTTGCCGGTACGCTGATCCTGGATGCCTGCGCCTGCGCGCCATTGGCCATTGAGGAAATCGGTACGCCCCTGCGCCAGCGCTTCCGGCGGCAGGCTTAACGGGTTTTTCACCTCCACCGGCGCGGTAGCATTGCCCGTGGTAGCGTTGGGTTCCGCCAGCGCCGGGTCGTTCACCTGCGCCTCTGGCGTCACGGGCTCAACGCCAGCTTGCGCAGGTTCGCTGCCTGTTTCAGGCGCGACCGGCACGGCGGGATCGTTAAGGGCGGCGGCGTTTTCCGGGGTAGCTGTGGCGCGCTCTTCATCACTCAACGGGCCGATGCCCGTCGTGCTGCCGCTCACCACTGGCGCAGTCACGCCCTCGGTAGTGCCAACAACACGTTCAGAGGAGGTGACGGGCAGGGTGGCGCCATTCTCCGCAACCGGAAGGTGCGCATCAGGCAGTGCCGGTTGCTCAACGCTAAAGCCAGGAATAGTTACGCCGGGTACGCAGCCGCGCAGCAGCCACAGCAGCAGAAGTGCTAAAAGAAGCAGCGGTAACAGCCAACATAACCACGCGGGCAGGATCCACCATCCGCGACGCTTCGGCGGCGTTACCACCGGCTCGTTGATCGGCGGCGCGCTGTGCTGCGGGGCCGCGGGCGTAACGGGTTTCGGCGGACGTAAGCAATCCAGCGGATCGATCCGTGCCTGATGGCGGGCGTTGACGAATCCCCAGAAGCTGATCACCGGCTTGCCGTTGACCAGCCAGACATGCTCGGGATCGGGAAATTGCAGGGTTTTTTCCAGCAACTTACCAAACAGCTGCTGCTCCGGCTGGTTGCTCTGGGCGAAATCCTGGCTGAGCTGGCGCAGCGTGGCCTGCGTGGTTTCCAGTTGCGCCAGGGCGCTTTGACGTTCGCTCTCCGTGGCCGCTGACCAGGGAATGACATCGCCCGGAAAAGGGGCATACCAGTCAATACGTTCGCCGTGTTCACTAATTTGCGGAATGGCGAGCACATCGGCCGCCGCGCCCTGTTTGCGCAGGCGAAGCGTTTCGCGCAACTGCAGCGCAGAAATATGGACAGCCTGCCCGTTTTCGCCCATCGACTGATATTTATTGAGCTTGTCACTGCACAGAAACATCTCTTTCACGTTGGCAGGTCCTGTGTTTTCTAAAAGATAAAAATGAGCAGAATTAACCCTTGCTACGCTATTTCAGCGAGGTTTAAATTGCTCATCTCAGCATGGGAAAATGCGAAAACGGTAAAGCGTTATCGGCGTTAAGCGCATTTTATTTAGCACTAAGGGAAATTTTTCGCGGCCATTTATTGCGCCAAAAAAATACCAGCGTGCCTAATAGTTTCTCCTGGTGAATATTATTCGCAGCCCTCAGGAATATATTCTTGCATCGCCTTTTTCATGATCTGCTTAAATTCCCGGGTATTGTTTACAGCAAAAACTTTGCCGCCGGTGCTGCTGGCAATACAATTTCCTGCGCCGGTGCTCATAATATCGACGACATTCACCTGCAGGCGCGGTTTACTCTTTTTCAGCTCGCGGGCAACCTGGCAGGGATCGCCGCCGCAGGTTTCATCTCCGTCAGAGACCAGCAAAATGATCGCATCGCGGTTCACGCCATCCACCTTTTTGCCCGCCAGCGCTAAGGCTTCGGCGAGAGGCGTTTTACCGACCGGTTGAATACCTTCAATCCGCTTTTTCAGCGCCGATCGCTGGGCAAAGGGGAAGCTGGGCGACAGGGAGACCTGACGGCAGTTTTCCGCCGCCACCAGGCTGATGTTCATATCGCGCGGGATAGTGTCAATAATGCCTTTGGCCGCGTTACGCGCCAGCGAGATACGGCGCGGTTCACGTTCGATATTCTCGACATATTTCCCCTGGTTCCAGCTGACCAACTCATCCTGCGTGGCATCCATGGTGATGGCCATCGAACCGGAGGCGTCCATAATCACCACCATTTCAGGGGCTTGCTGTTGGGTTCGCTGCGCCGGGCAGACCGCTTTGGTGGGTTTTACCGGCGCTTGCGGCGCAGGTGCCGTTTCAGGTTTCACCGGCTCGCCGGGCGTTACAGCTGGTGGCGCGGGCGTGACGGGTGCTGCTGTTTCGTGCAGTGGCGAACAGCGTGACAACAGCAACAGAATCAGGGCGATAAGCAGTGCCAGAAGTAAAAGCCATGGCCACCAGCGACGGCTTGAGACGGCAGCGGCAGTGGTTGCGGCAGCAGCGGCGCGGGGCGTGCCCTCCGCAGGCGGAACAATCACCGGGTGACCGTCAATTACCCACACCTGCTCAGGTGCAGGAGAGTGACTAGCCGCCTGTAGCAGGCGCAGCATTGTTTCTGGTTCGCTCCCGCTTTGCGCCAGCTTCTGATGCAGGGCCCGAACGCTGTCGAGACGCTGTTCCAGCACCGCGCGGGCGCGGCTCTGCTCGGTTTCACTCAGATCGAGTAAGCGGCGCGGCTGACCATTAATATCGCTATACCACTCAACGGCACCATCATCGGCGATAACCGGGCGGGCATATAAATTTTGGATAGAGGCGGGTAAATAGGTTTCGAGGAGCGTACGAAAAGGCGAAAATGACGTGGCATAATCGGTTAATTCAACTGACGGTTTAACGATCCTTGTTATTCTTATCATTTATATCATTACGCTATCAGTTATTCATACGTGACTATCCCATTTGACTGAAAGGGTAATGAGTATAATCTTAAATACAACCTACCAGAAATAAGGAGTAAACAATTGCGTTGGGAGAAACGTATGATATTTTGCCGCTATTAGGCTTTTATTATCCGAATACCCCCGCAGGCAGTCTCAATTCTTGACTCAAATGATTTTTTCCACTTCCCTCAGCCAGTCGGGCAAATAGCTGCGATACCAGTGCTGAAAACGCGGAAAATCCGCTTTCTGTCGCTTGTGAAGGAGTGTAATCACTTCGCTGACAATCCACGCTTTCGCTAAGGCAATATCGCGTGTGAGATCGTTTTCTGACCGCGGATTAAATCGGCAGTAGCGCGCCGCGAGGTGTCGATACTCTTCAGGCGTGCCCATGCCTTTAATCAGCGGGGCTAAATCAATGGCCGGGTGACCGGTGCTGAACCGCTCCCAGTCAAACAGCACAAACTCGCCGTTCTCGCGCTGCCCCCAGTTGCCGGCGTTACTGTCGCCGGAAATCAGGCCCGCTTCAGCAAACAGCCTGTCGCTGTCGCGCTGGCAGCGGCGCAGCGCTCTGGCGGCTGCTTCCGGCAAAGCGAGCAGGTGCAGGCTCAGCGCCAGCTGCGCGTCGGGCCAGCGATGGGGGTGATAGTGCCAGTTTTTATCCGGCGCAAAGCGGTGTAAGCGCGCCAGCATCGACACGATGGCGTCGTTTGCGACATTTTGCTGGCTAACAGGGTAGGGGATCGCTTCAAGGGTGAGGACGCGCGTGCTGGCATCGGCTGCCAGTAAGGCTGGAGTAAAAATTTCCGCGCGGTTTAGCTCGGGCGCAACCTGGTGGTAGAAGGCGTACTCAACCTTGCTGACCGGCGCTTTCTCAATCACGGCTATTCCGGAGGCGTTAACCCGCTTCACCACCCGGGCGGCGCCCATTTGCGCCAGATTCTCTGTTGTCATCGATGCTCCACGGTAAGGACATGGCGATAACGGGCAGAGTAAAGGTTATGACCGCACCTGTCACGGTGCGGCCGTCACTGCTTCCACGCGCGCATTTTTACCGACCACTTTGCCCTGCTGGTCTTCAATCCAGTAAGCGATCCTGGCTTCGCCGGGCGCGGTGGGGGTTACCGAAACCTCTTTCACCATCTGGCCGGAGTCCGCTTCGAGGGTCAGCGGCAGCTCACCGCTCTCCAGGCTGTTGTCGTTTTGCGTGATGCGCCACTTTAGCGTGCACTTTTCGCAGGCCGACCAGCTATCGTTAATTGCCCACAGCCGCAGGATATTCGCTCTATTGGTCTGCCAGTTTGCCGTGACCGGCTCGATAGAGGGCAGCAGCGGTTGATAGGCGGTTTGCAGCGCGTAATAGCCCGCTTTCGGCTGACGCAGATAGTCAACAACGCCCCAGTTTATCGACGGCCAGGTCTCGACAAACATAAAGTGGAACAGGGCGGTAACCGGTTGATAACGCTGGCGGCGATAGCTCTCTGCCGCCATTGCAACCAGCTCCGCCTGGTAGCGCTGGGTATTATCGATGGTCTGCTGAATATTCTCGCCGCGCGGCACTTTGGCAAAACCAAAGGTCTGGAACGGCTGGAAGTTGTGGTACTTCCAGCGATCCCAGCCGGGATCTTTCGCATCGGTACTCTTCGGCCACATCTCGCTGGCGGGAATAATGGTCTTGAGGGTGGAGAGGCGCGGCAGTGCTTGCGCGCCAAACTCGGTGATGATGCCGGTTTTCGCCGGAGCCAGCACATCGCGCATGGTGCCGAAGTACCACCCCTGCCAGTAGTGCTCCTCCACGGCGGAGTAGCGGTGCACGATACGCGAGGTGTCCTCGGCCAGCGCGTCCGCCACTTTCTGCGTCAGCTCGCGGTTAAGATCTTTATTCCAGTCTTTAAAGCGTTTCTCCATCCACGGCGAGTTCCACGGCGGCTCGTTGTGTCCACCCCAGGCGACAATCGCCGGGGAGTTGCCGAACTGCGCCACCATCTCCCGCGTCTGGCGCGCGGCGTTATCGGCAAACTCGCTGCTGTTGTTATAGCCCCACTGCAACGGCACATCCTGCCAGATCATCAGCCCCATCTCATCGGCGACGTCATACAGCGCGCGCCCGGCGACATGACCATGCACGCGTATCGCATTGGCGTTCATCCCCGTTACCAGTTCGAAGTCCTGGCGATACCTGGCGCGCGTCATGGTGCCGAGCCACGGCGAGCCGATATAGTTGCTGCCCTTCACAAACAGGCGCTTATCGTTGATGCGCCAGCCTTTGTTATCCGGCGCTTCCTCCATCTTGCGCAGGCCGGTACGGGTGACGGCGGTATCCATCACCCCTTGCCGATCGATCAGCGAGGCGCGAACGCGGTAGAGGTTGGGTTTACCGTGACCCACCGGCCACCAGAGCCTGGCGGCTTCCATCGGCAGCGTTACCGTCAGCACCTTGCTGTCGCCCGCCTCAAGTGTGACGGGAAACTCCTGACGGTAGTCACGACCATAAAAATTATCCGGCTTCGCCGCCAGGCGCAGCGTCACCGGCCCGGCCTGTTTCGCCCGGTAGCGGATCTCGGCGCGCAGCATCGGCTTCGCCAGCCCCTGTTGCCACAGCGGGCGCAGGATAATCTCATCGATGGCCGCCCCGCGGCTAAGGTGCAGCCGGACCGGTGCCCAGATGCCGCCGGAGTTGGCATCCTGCCCCTGCGCCGACCAGGCACCGCCAGGGCGGGTGTCATGCTGGTTCAGCACCCCTTTGACCATCGTTTTATGCAGCGGCCAGATAGTTTTTGGATCTTCAAACGGGCTATCGACGCGCACCGTCAGCTGGTTATGGCGGCGTAGCGCCTGGCTGATATCGACCGGGAAGCGCTGATAGTAGCCCTCATGGTGCGCCAGGCGCTGGCCGTTCAGCGTCACATCAGCCAGGTAGTCGACGCCGTCAAACACCAGCGTTGCCAGCGTATCGGCAGACTGCGCAGGCAGGGTAAAGCTGTGGCGGTACCAGAGCGCACCCTGGTGATCCAGCCCGTCGCTGTACCAGTTGGCGGGCATCCGCAGGGTGCGCCAGTCGGCGCTGGAGGCGCTGACGCCATCGAAAGCGGGATCGTTGGCATCGTGCACGCGCCACTCTCCGGCAAGGGACCAGGTGACGGGCAGCGCAGTGGCGAAAGCCTGGGGTGAGAGTAAGAGCGACAGCAGCAGCGCGTTACGCATCATGGTTTGCCTCCCGGCGTTGCAGCCACGCCTCAACGCGCACAAACTCCTCGCGAAGCGCCGTGTGCAGGTTATCCAGTGCCTGCTGATCGAGGCTGATGGCCTGGCTCTCAAGCTGTTGCAGCAGCTGGCTCAGGCGGGTGAAGTCGAGAGCGATCGCCTCACCGCGCAGTTTATGCGCCGCGCGCCGCAGGCCGTCGCGATCGTTGGTGTGGATGGCATCGGCAATCGCGGCCTGCATCGTCCCGACGCTGTCGGCAAACAGCACCAGCAGCTCGTTAACCAGTTCAGCATCGTCGGCGCACTGGGCGAGCAGGGCGCTCTGCGTGGGCAAACCCTCATCGTCCTGTTGCGTAATGCGGGTCAGCTCATCGTGCAGCGCCTGCTGGCTTACCGGCTTGGCGATATAGCCATCAAACCCCATTGCCAGGCAGCGCTCTTTATCGCCCTGCATGGCGTGCGCGGTCATGGCGATCACCGGCTGGTGGCTGAGCGTGTGCATCCGTTCCTCTTCGCGCAGCAGGCGGATCGCCGTTTCGCCATCCATGCCGGGCATTTGCAGATCCATCAGGATCAGATCCCAGCCCCCTTCATGCCAGCGATCGAGCGCCGCGCGCCCGTCATCAACCACCTCGGCGTGGTGGCCGAGCCGCTCCAGCAGACGCAGCGCCAGCTTCTGGTTCACCAGATTATCTTCCGCCAGCAGAATACGCAGCGCGCTGGCTGCCACTTGCGGCGCGACAGGTTGTTCGACGGCAACAGGCTCCGGCAGGCGACCCGGTGCCAGCACGCTGGCGATCGCCTGGTTTAGCTCGCTTTGCGCCACCGGTTTATGCAGGTAGTGGGCGATGCCGATGCGTTTAAGCATCCGCGCATCGAAGTGGCGGTTCATGGAACTGAGCATAATGATGCGGCTCTGGCTCGCCTGCGGCAGCACCGAAAGCTCCAGCGCCAGCGAAATGCCGTCCATCTCCGGCATCTGCGCATCAAGCAGGATCAGCGGAAAGGGTTCGCTCTCTGCCGTCAGGCGCAGCGCCTGGTGAGCGTTATCGACGCAGTGCGGCACCAGCCCCATCTGCGTCAGCATCGTCTCCAGCAGGCGCAGGTTGGTGCTGTTATCATCCACCACCAGCACCCGCTCGCCGCTAAAACGCGTCATCTGCATTGCCGCCAGTGCGGCAGGCTGGCTTACCAGCGTTAAGCTGAACGCGAACTCGCTGCCCACGCCCGGTTCACTGGTTACAGCCAGCTCGCCGCCCATCATCTTCACCAGCCGCGCGGAGATAGTCAGCCCCAGCCCGGTGCCGCCATAGCGGCGGGTGGTGGAGCTGTCTGCCTGGCTGAAGGCTTCGAAGATCGCCTGCTGCTTTTCGGCGGGAATGCCAATGCCGCTGTCGCGCACCGCAAAACGCCAGCTACCAGATTCCTCGCCCGGCGAGATGGCGAGCACCACTTCCCCCTGATGGGTAAATTTCAGCGCGTTGCCGAGCAGATTGGTGAGGATCTGCCGCAGCCGGGGGCCATCGATGGAGACGACCTCCGGCACGGCGGGATCGATATCGACCAGCAGTTCAATGCCTTTTTCGCTGGCGGCGGGCATATGCGGGCGGATCAGTGCCTGGATAAAGGGGCGGATCTCCAGCGGCTCCTCATCGAGAATAATTTTCCCCGCCTCGATTTTCGAAAAGTCGAGAATGTCATTGATGATATGCAGCAGCGACTGTGCCGAACTCATCACCAGCGAGAGGTACTCCCGCTGCTCGCTGCTGAGCTGCGTGTCGAGGCAGAGTTGCGTCATGCCGAGAATACCGTTCATCGGCGTGCGAATTTCATGGCTCATATTCGCCAGAAAGGCGCTCTTCGCCTCGTTGGCATCACGCGCCACCTTCGCCGCCTCAATCGCCAGCAGCTCCGCCTCTTTACGGCGGGTGATATCCTGCAACGTGCCGACCACCCGCTCCGCGTCGCCCTGCATGGTCAGCGTTACCACCTGGCCGGAGAGCAGCATCCAGCGCCACTCCTCGCTCTGATGGCGAACGCGGATTTCACACTCAAACACCGGAACGTGGTGGCGGGTTGAACCCTGCATCGCCTGGCGCAGGCGGGCACGATCCTCTTCATGTACCAGACTGAGCAGAAAGCGCGCCGGATGGTGCCACTGGCTGCGCGGAAGGCCGATCATCGTCAGCAGCGTATCGTTGACCTGCAAATTGTCGGCCGAGATCTGCCAGTCCCAGATGCCAATATGAATAGAGTCGGCGGTGAGCAGGAAATCATCGTGCAGCTGCTGGCGCGAGCGCTGGGCTTCATCCAGTTGCGTGATGTCGCTGTGCAGGCTGACGATGCTGCCATCCGCCAGGCGTTGATGCTGAACAAACAGGCGGCGCTGCCCGGCCTGGCGCACTTCGCGGTGGCTATCCTGGCGGCAGTTGCGAATGATCGCCTCGCGCAGCGTCTGGCGGCGGCTCGGGTCGGTGTTATAGGCCGCGTCGATAAACTTCTCTGCCAGGCTTTGCAGCGTCGCCCCCGGCTTTAGCCCACCGGTCAGTGCCGGATAAAACGCCTCTACCTGCGCATTCCACGCCAGCAGCCGCTCGTGGCGATCGTAGATCAGCACCGCCGCGGGCAGGGCGTTGAGGTCAAAATGGCAGGCTGTTGTCATGACGCCTCCCCGGCCTGGTAGTGCAGTTCCGCCTGGCGGCGCAGGTACTCCAGCCCCGGCGCAATCGCCATTGCCCACGCGGTCAGCGTCTCTTCATCGCACTGCGGGTCGCGCTGGCGCACGGTAATTAACATCGCTTCACGCCAGAGGGCAAAAAAGCGCGGCGGCAAGCGCAGGCCGTCGGTGCTCTGCTCGCGCGCCAGCCGCTCAAGGAAATCGGGCACAAACAGCGCGCCGTCGACCGCCAGCATGGCAAAGAAGCTCTTATAAACCAGCTGTTGCCCCTCTTCACTCCCGAAGCGGGCGAAGTGCTGCTCCGTCTCCGGCGACATGTGCATAAAGGTGGTGTAGAAGGCGTTAAAGAAGGCGCGCTTCTCATCATCAGGGAAGACGCGGCTCAGACTCGCTTCAAAGAGATCGCGGTAGAATTTCATGGCGCGGCCCTCGGGGTGCGTTCACCCGGCAGGCAGAGGCCGGGTTTGTTAAATTCATCTGTCGTGCGGCGCACGAAATAGCTCTCATCGTCGATTAAACCGTCGCGAAAGAGCGGCCCGCCGTTGGCTTTGTAGAGCAGCGCCTCCAGCACCATCGCGTTGGTGGAGAGCGTCACCATTTTGTTGATATCGCCTGTCGCTTCAACGCGCCCTTCAAACCAGCCGCGTTCGGGATCGTTCAGGTGTTCCGTCACCGCCATCAGAGCGTTGGTGTAGGCGGTATCCCACAACACCCACAGGGCAAACACTGCTTTGGTCGTCACCTGCGCCAGCCGCGGGTAATATTTTCCATCATCGCCGAGGGTGTTCCACGCATAGCCATTGCCCCAGACGCTATCCTCCACGTGCCACGGTGCCTGCGCGAGGGTGAAGTCGGCGCGGGCGGTGAGGGTCTTCTCTTTTTCCCAGCGCGTTTTCTGCGTCAGCCAGACGCCCTGCGCCCTATCGCGCAGCAGGGTTTGCACCTCGTCACTCAGCCCCGGCGGCTGCCAGCCAAACTCCAACCCCGGCAGCATCGCGGGCACCGTTGAGAGGATCGACGGCTGCCAGGTAGTGCGCGGATCGCGGGCATCCACCGGCAGGCTGCGCTGGTAGATGATGACGTTTTTCGACGGCGGCGTGAGCGCTTTCCCGGCGGGGAAACCCCACAGGCGGAAGGCGCTGGCGGCATATTCGCTCTCGCCGAGGCGCAGCTCTTCGCGCACCACCGGCTGGCCGTTTTGCAGCGAGGCGGACCACAGCTCGCCTTCACCATCCATGACCGGGCAGAAATTCCAGCGCAGGATCACTTTGTCGAGATACTCGCGGTACTGCGGCGCGCGCTCGGCGGTCAGGCGCAGCGCCAGCATCAGCCGCGCCATATCTTTTGCCGACCAGCCGCTCTTCACCGGCTTGCCGCTAAAATCAACGATGGTCGCCGTCTGGCTGGAGTAGAGCCTGCCTGGCGTTCGGGTATCGGTGAGCATCAGCCTGTTGAGGGTGCCGAGCAGGCGGGTGAGGCGCGCGTCAAACTCCTTATCGTCAACCAGATCGAGATCTTTCGCTGCCAGCAGGGCGATAAGCGTGTCGCCCATCTGCCACAGCGTAACGCGCGGCTGCTTGTCGCTGCCGTTGACCAGCCCGGTTTGCGGTTGGGTGTTATTGACGAAGTAGCGCCAGGCAATAGTGGCCCACTCGCGCTCCTGCGGCGTCAGGCTGCTGACGCGCGCGGTGGTGTTCCACGCCCCTTTCGTCAGCCAGCGCCAGCCTGCGCCGCCCTCGCTAAATAGCGCAAAGGCGGCGGCGAGCAGCAGTAGAGGGATCGCCAGCCAGCGAACTACGGTTTTAGACATTGCGCAGTCACCGGCGGCAGCTTCACAGGCTCATCCGCATTACAGGAGGCGCACTGGCACGCCTGGCAGGCAGGTTTTGTGCGCTGGGTGGTGCCGGTCTGCTGACACCAGTTTTTCACCGACGGCGTGCTCTCAAGGAACGGTCGGTTGCGGCGGGCGTTATTCTCCTCAAACAGATCGACCAGCTTCTTCTCCCACAGCGATGGGGCGAAGTTGCGGTTTTTCGGGTTATCAGTGTTGAACTGCAGCAGCTTGCCCTCTTTTTTGAACAGCAGCGCCTCAAGCATGATGCCGTTGTTGTTGGCGGTGAACTCTTTGATCGGGCCGTCGCCATTCTCATACAGCCCTTCGTAGTAACCCTTGCCCTCTTCGTTGGCGTTCTCGATGGCGCTCATCAGGCGATCGGTGTAGGGGGAATCCCACAGCACCCACATGCCGAGCGCCGCTTTCAGCGAGACGGCGGCAGCGCTGGGCATAAACTGCCCTTTATCGGTGATGGTGTTCCAGTCATAGCCATCGGTGTAGACCGTGTCATAGACGAAGTAGGGGGCTTTATCGAGCTGGTGCTCGGAGCGGGCGGTGAGCACGCCGGTAATGGTGTAGCGGTTCTCCTGCGCCTGGTAGACGCGGTCGGCGAAGTTTTTCATCCACGGATGGGAGTAGTTGCGCGGGCTGTTGTTGCGATCGTTCGGGTTATCAAAGCCGAACTCAAGGCCGTAGAGCAGATAGGATTCAGTCACCACATAGTTGTGCTGCGAGGTGGCACGCGGATCGCGCGTGTCATACGGCACCAGTACGCAGTAAATTTCCGCCAGCTCGTAGGGCTGCGGTCGGCTCGCCTGGCAGGTGTTGAAACCCCACAGCTGGAAACCGGCGGCGCCATACTCCTCATACCCGAGACGCCCCTCCTGCACATACTTCGGCTGACCGTTTTCGAGGTAAGCACCGTAGAGCGTGCCGCACGGGTCAACAGCATGGCTAAAATCCCAGCCCAGCACGATGTTATCGATACTGTTGCCATACTCCGGGTAGCGCTCTTTGATCACCTTCAGCCAGATCAGCATGCGGCCGATATCCAGCGCCGAGAAGCCAATCTCGCCCGATTTGTTGGTGTAGTTCACCTTCTGCGCGGTGAGGGTGTTATAGGCTTTGTTGGGCAGTTCATTGCGAAACAGATCCAGCTTGTTGATGGTGGCGAGGATCTTGAGCATCCGCCGGTCAAACTCCGCTTTATCGATAATCCCCAGTTCGCGTGCCGCCGTCAGCGCAGCAAGGTAGGAGCCGCTGTCCCACATGGTGGTGGAGGGGTATTTGTTTACCGCGTTAACCAGCCCGGTGGTGGGCTGGTAGTTGGCGACAAAGTATTGCCAGGCGTTTCTCGCCATCGTCATCTCTTGCGCCGTCAGCTTGCCGCTGCGCGGCGCGTAGTCCGATGCCGGAAGATCGCCGGCGCGCGCCTGGCTCAGCGTCATCCAGAGCGCCATAAACCCGGCCAACAGGGGGAAAAAGAGAAGTGCTTTCAGCTTCATGGCGTAGCTCCTGCTGACGAAGGGGAACGGGGCACGGGATTAAAACAGGCCAGGCACAGCATCTGGCCGTGGGCGATATAGGCCAGGCTCTCCAGCACGATGGCATTGGTGTCGGCATCAATCACACTGTTCACGCTGTTATTGAGGTTATGCCCGCGCTGCCACCCTTTGCCCGGCACTTGCAGCACCTGCGCTTGCTGGCGCAGGGCCTCGCTCCAGCTGTTGCGAAACAGGGCATACCAGGCGAAGGCCGAACGGGTAGAGGTGATCGCCGTCAGCTCCGGCGGCGCATCGCGTAGCGCCTCGTTGTCGATAGGCTGGCGGTTGGGCAGGTCATTGATAAAGTCCGGCGCGGGTTCGGCATAGTCGGTGCTGATAGGTGGTTTACGCACCCGCAGGCTGTGGCGGCGCTGCTGGATCTGCATGATACGAAAGGCGATTTCGGCGCTCTGTGCATCAAACCCCAGCTCAAGGCCAGTTAACAGATAGGGGAGGCTAATCAGCGAAGGCTGGCGTCCCCACGGCGTGCGCAGCCCCTCATCGGGCACCATAATGCCGTCGATATCGATCATCTGCTGCCCTTCCGGCGGGTTGGTCACCGCCAGCCCGGCGGCGCTGTCAATCAGCCGCAGCGTATGGCTGGCATAAAGTCGATAGCCAAAGCTGTTGCGCGGCTCGTCGCTTGCCAGCGCCCAGTGATGCAGCGGCGCGGCGGCCTGCGTTGCGCCGCTGGTAACGATAAGCGCGCCCACCTGCCAGCGGTTAAAGAGATCGCGCACCGCCTCGGCGTGCTGCGGCGAGCGCCAGAGCAGGGTTTGCAGCGCTACCAGCAGGCGGCCCATGCCGATGGCGGAGCTTTCCGGCTTGCCAAGAATTTTCAAAGTGTCGGAGTGATAGTAGGCCGCCGGCACGCCCTGCGGCGTAAGGGGCAGCCCGCCAAGGGTTGCCAGCGCATTGCTGATGCGCGCATCGCTCTCTGCTTCGCTGAGAATGTGCAACTGCTGTGCGGCGATCACCGCCAGCAGATAGCTGCCCGCGCTCCATAAGCTGAACCACGCCTGCCCATCCTGCGCATTCGGCAGCCCGTTGGGTTGTGTATTGTTGACGTAATATTGCCAGGCCACGCGCGCCCAGATCGCCTCCTCAAAGGTGAGCGCACGCGAGGTGGGCAGCGGCGGGAAATCTTTACTGAGCGCCATGCCGCCGCTGCTCTCAACGCGGGTCGGCATCTGTTTTTCCACCCACACCACGATGGCGAAGCCGAGCAGAAAACCGAGCAGGATAGTGATGTAACTGCGTGCAGAAAGCAGTGCGTCGCGCGTTCTCATGTTCGCGCCTCCTCTTCGTCCGGCGTCCAGATGGCGGCGAGGATCAGCGGCAACATCGCGGCGATGTTGACGGCACCCCAAAAGATATTGATGACATAGCCAGAAGGGTCATCCACCTGGCCGCGTGCCACCTGAATGCCGCCCCAAATCAGCCCGGTCAGGGTGAGCAGCACGATGCCGATTTGCGGTTTCACCAGGTAGAGAAAGCGTCCGGTCTGGCGCTCCTTCGGCGTAACGTGAAACTTGATCTGCTCCCCGCGCAGCACCGTATTCAGCGCCCGCAGATTCATCGAGAAGAACGACAGATAGGATGCGCGCCCATCCCAGGCGGAGATGCCCCATGTGCCAAACATAAATGCCAGCTCCGAGAGGATAAAAAAGGGCAGGAAGTGGAGATAAAAGGGCGTCGACCAGGCCGACACCGGCGGAATGCCGGTGAAGAGATAGATAATCGGCGAAATCAGGAAAATGGCGTTCCAGACGCAGGCCATATAGGACCAGAAGGTGGTGGCGTACATCAGGGTTTGCGGCAGCGAGAGCTTAAAGCGGCGGCGGCTGAAGATGTTGTCGTGAAACAGAATATCGAGCGATCCGGCGGCATACTTAAAGCGCTGGATCATCCACGTCAGCATGTCCTGCGGCGATAACATTTTTGATTCGATACGCGGGTGCATCACCGAGCGCCAGTTTCGCGCCGCATCGCCATGCAGCAGGATCGAAGTGTAGATATCTTCCGAGACGTGAAATTTATAGGGCGTCAGTTCGGTATCGAAAGCGACATGGGGGCGCATCGCCTCCTGGAGCGCCTCGCGGGTGGCGGGATCGCGGATATCGCGCGTATGGCGGTCGATCTCCTCCTCCACCGTCCAGACATAACTGCGCAGCGCTGCCTGCATCACCGCTTCGCGCCGGTGCACCGACGCCGCACCGCAGCAGAAGGCGGCGTTGGCCCAGTTACGGCGGCGCAGGATCACATCGTAAAACATGCGCGGATCGTTAAAAAAGGGATCGCGGCCCATCGTCACCGGGCCAACGATTTTCTGCGCCAGCCAGCCGAAGGCATAACCCACTTTGCCGGTTTTTCGCTCCAGCCAGCGCGAGAGGTTCTCCCCGGCGGGCAGGTCGTAAAACCATTGCGGCGTCTGCACCCACGCCACATCCGGGTTGCGGAAGTAGCCGAGGGTATGGGCGAGCAGGGTCGGGAAGACGCGGGTGTCAGCATCGCAAATCACCAGAAAATCGCCGTCGGTCTGCTCAAGGCCGTTGCGCAGGTTACCCGCTTTGTAGCCGATGTTGGTCTGCCGGGTAATGTAATTGACCCCCTCTTCGTCGCAGACGGCTTTCATCTCCGGGCGTCGCCCGTCATCCAGCACATGCACGCGGTAATCGAGGGGAAAGGGGTACGCCATTTTCATCGCATCGCGGATGGAGAGCCTGACCAGCTCAACATCTTCGGAGTAGGTAGCGATAAAGAGGTCCACTTTCACCGGACGCGGTTCGACCGCTTCATCCGCGCCCAGGCAGTCATTGATCTCCTGTGGCGGCGGCGCTTGCGGCGGATCCTCCTCTTTCCACAGGTTGATGGTAAATAACACCGTGCCAATCCACGCCAGCGTTTCCGCTAATACCAGCGGAATGGCGTACCACAGGGCATCCATATTCAGCGACGCCGTCCAGCGCCAGTAGATATAATTCGCACCCAGAATCAGCGCCGCAACCGCTAATATCTGCCAGGTAATCATCGCCCAGCGCGGCGTTTTCAGCGGTTCGGGCGGTTTGCGATCTTCAAATCGGGAAAAGTAGAAGCCCATAGCGGTTGTTATCTTTATTCCGTAATAATAAGAAATCAGATAATACCCAGGCGGACCTGTTTCGCGGCCTGGCGTAATAACTTCCCGGTAAAACAAAAAGTAATGTAAGTGTAGATGGCTGATTAAAAGTTTCCAGCAAAGCGCAACGCGGAATAATTCGTTGCAGTTAATTTAATATCAATTCGAACGATTTTTCGCGCTGCGCTTTTCGCCTCGCTAACATTGCCAGTCAGGCGTATTTAAGCTATCTAAATAATTTCCCTGTTGTTTTATTGCCGCACTTAACAGGTTACTTTTATGAGCCAGATGGCACCCGCGCTGACGCAAAAAG
Source organism: Kosakonia sp. S57 (assembly GCF_016516575.1). Taxonomy (NCBI): domain Bacteria; kingdom Pseudomonadati; phylum Pseudomonadota; class Gammaproteobacteria; order Enterobacterales; family Enterobacteriaceae; genus Kosakonia; species Kosakonia sp. S57. Next base: position 114,310 of record NZ_JACVUL010000016.1, read on the forward strand.
ATAATGTAGAATCAACGGCATGGCGCTATTCTGTTGCCGGTAGCCGCGATTTGCGTATCGATTTAATGCGCGGTATTGCGCTGGTGATGATGGTGGTGGCGCATACGGAAGTGATGTCGATATTTAATATATTTTCGTGGGAGCGTTTTGGCTTAACGACCGGTGCCGAAGGCTTTGTTATTCTCTCCGGGTTTATGCTGGGGATGCTTAATCGGGCGCGGCTGCAAAAAGCGGCGCTATTAACGATTTGCTGGGGATTATATCTGCGGGCGTGGAAAATATATCGCGTTAATATCATCATCATATTGTCGATGCTGCTGCTCGGTTTTTTGCCCTTTTTAAATGTGTTTGAAGTGACCCACTTTACAGACCGTTTTTCTGGAACGTCGTGGTCGCTTTATCCGGTGACACCGCAAATAAAAGAGACATGGTTTAACATCGTGCTCTATTTGCAAATCGGGCCGCACCAGACGCAAATCCTTGGCCTCTATATTTTCCTGCTGCTATTAAGCCCGCTCTTTTTGGCGCTGCTTAAACAGGGCAGAGTGTGGTGGTTATTAAGTCTTTCGCTACTGGTGTATGGCTGCTGGCAGCGCTGGCCGGTGCGGGTGACGGTGTCCGAGTTTGAGTTCGCCTTTCCACTGCTCGCCTGGCAATTTATTTTCGTCCTCGGCATGAGCTGCGGCTGGTACAAAGCCGAGCTGCTCTCGCTGGCGCGCACGCCGCCGGGCAAAGTGGTGATTGTCGCGCTGGTGATCGTTGCGCTGATTTTGGCCTTCGTTGCCCAGAACCACACTAACCCCTTTATGCCGCCGGAACTGCTGATGCATGTGATTCCACCTGCCGATTTCAACGCGTTTTACCACACCTGGGCGGCGAAAAACGGTCTTGGCCCGGTGCGGGTACTGAATGATATCAGCCTGATGGTGACGGTCTATCTGCTGTTGACCTGGTGCTGGCGGCCTATCTATCGCCTGACCGGCTGGTTTCTTATTCCGCTGGGTCAGCACTCGCTCTATGTCTTTATTCTGCATGTCTATGTGGTGCTGGCGGTGAGCCAGTTCGTCACCTTCGATCTCTGGCGACAAGCGTGGATCGTCAACACGCTGGTGCATGCGGCGGCGCTCGGCGTGCTGTGGCTGCTGGCGAAATACAATGTTGGCGCGCGCTGGATACCTAACTGAGGAAAGGCTTAATGCGGGAGAGATATTTACTGGCCTGCGCGCTGCTCGCTGCCTTACCGGCAGCAAATGCGGCGCAAAAGAGTGAAGCGGAGAGCGAGTCGTTGCGTGATAGCAATGGCGATCCGGTGCAGGTCGGCGTCTTTACCAGCCGCTGGGGGCGTCTTTTTTCCGGTAACAACAAGCCCTTTTCCGGCGCGCTCAGCTTTGGTACAGGCTTGAAAGAGCAGTGGGTAACGATCCCGAACAGCTCCAGCAGCGCCGAGCAGAAAAGAAAAGTGAATCAGACCGTTAACCTGAGCCTGCAATACTCGCCCTACAGCTTCTGGTTTGCCAATATCACCACCCGCGTGCCGGTGACGGACACCAGCCGCTACACCACCGATTTTCGCTACAGCTTTGGCTACGACGACTGGCATGCCAACACCGTCAGCCTGGTCTACAGCAACTATGGCGATAACCACTTCTGGACGTCGGGCAGCAAGCGCAAAACCTATTTCGAGCAGGGGGCGGTGACGCTGGCGTATAAATTCTCACTGCCGAAACCCGTTGAAAATAAGCTGCTGATTAACAAAGGCGATTCACTGATTTGCCAGGTCGGCTACAGCTGGGTGCCGCGCTACTACGATCTAAAGAGTAACGATATTGAGCAGAACAAAAACGTGGTGCTTGGCGGCTGCGGTTACACCTTTAAACAGCACTTCTTTGTGCGCGCTACCGCCTTCTGGTTCCCGGATCGTAGCCAGCAGCAGCCGTGGAACGGCGATTACAGCTACAGCTTTGGTTATGCAGGCTACACGCCCGGCTCCTTCTCGTTGCAGTACGCCAACTTTGCCGGCACGCGCTATCCCGGCCATAAGAGTGGCAATGGCAAATTCCGCGAAGGGACCGTCAGCCTGATCTGGTTTTTACCGTTATAAGGAGCCGCCGTGGCCCAACAGCATGTGCTTGTGGTGGAGGATTCGCCCATTTATCGCCGCCTGCTCTCACGCATGCTGGCGCAGTGGGGCTATGTGGTCAGCGAAGCGGAAAACGGCGTCAGCGCGCTGGAGATACTGGCGAACTCACCCGTCAGCATGGTGATAAGCGACTGGGAGATGCCGGAGATGGATGGCTTAACCCTGTGCCGCGAAATCCGCGAGCGGCAGTTTGGCCACTATATCTATCTGATTTTGCTTACCGCGCGGGAGAACCCTGGCGATCTGGCGCAGGGGTTTGATGCAGGCGCAGATGACTTTCTCAGCAAGCCGGTGGAGCAGAGCGAGCTGCGCGCGCGGCTGCATGCTGGTTCGCGCATTCTGGCGCTGGAGGCGACGCTCGCGGCACGCAACGCGCGGCTCAGCGAGGCGCTACAGCAGATTGAGCAGGATCTGCAAGCCGCGGCGCGTATTCAGCACTCGATTCTGCCCGCCCACCAGTTGCGCTATCACGACTACTTTTCCGACTGGCTGTTTCTGCCCTCCGCGTGGGTCTCCGGCGATGTGTTTAACCTCTTTCAGCTAGACGATCACCTGGGCTTTTACTGTGTCGATGTTTCGGGCCACGGCGTCGGTGCCGCGATGATGTCTCTTGCGGTAGCACGGCAGTTTTTGCAGGGCCGCGTGGTGGAGCGTTTCCTCTTTTCTGCTGATGGCAGCGTCGCCTCGCCCGCCGACGTGGTGAGCATGCTTAACAGCCGCTTTTGCAGCGAAGAGGCGGAGATCATGAGCTATTTCACGATGATCTATGGCGTTATTCACATGCCGAGCGGCAGAGGACGGCTCTGCCAGGCCGGTCATCCGACGCCGTTTATCGTCTCAACCGCGGGCAAGATCACGCCGATTGGCAGCGGCGGCGCGCCGGTTGGGCTGATGCCCGATCTCAACTGGGATGATGTTGAATTTGAGCTGCGCCCCGGCGAGCGGCTCTGCCTCTTTAGCGACGGCATAACTGAATGTGAAAACCCCACAGGCGAGCAGTTTGGCCCGCAACGCTTGCAGCAGTGGCTGCAACAGCACGTTAACGAGGCTATCGGCGCGGTTCTGCCACAGTTCGGCCAGCACTTAACCGGCTGGCGCAACGGCGAGCAGATGGCAGATGATGTTTCCCTGTTAATCATTGAACGAAATGGAGAGAAGTGATGAATATCGATAGCGAACGTCAGCCGCAGGTGACGATCCTTACGCCGGCGATTCGACGGCTGGATGCCTCCGTTTCCGCGGCATTTAAAGAGGCGATCGCCCGCGAGATGGGTGATGAGCCGCGCGCGCTGATTGTCGATTTCAGCAAGGTCGACTTTATTGACAGCAGCGGCCTCGGCACGCTGGTTTCATTAATGAAGATGATGAACGGCAAAGGCGAAATGGTGCTCTGCGCCCTCAACCCCGGCATTAAAAATATGTTTACCCTGACGCGCATGGACCGTATTTTTCGCATCAGCGCGGACAGAGCCGCCGCCCTGCAACTGCTTGGGCTGTGAATTATGGCTAGCGAGAAAACTTTCCCCGCCTCGCTCACCGCGCTCTCGCCGCTTGCTGAGTGGCTGAACGCGCAGATGGCCGCTTTGCCGGTGGATGAGGGCTGGCGTTTCTCCCTCGATCTGGCGGTGTGCGAAGTGGCGACCAATATAATTCGCCATAGCCTGCATCAGCAGGCCGCAGCCACCTTTAGCATCGCGTTTGTCGCCAGCGCGCAGGAGGTGCAACTGACGTTTCGCGATAATGGCGAGCCCTTTCCCGCTGAACGCTTACTGGCTGCACAACAGGAAAATGGCCTCGAGATGGCACCGGATCTGGAGAGCGGGCGCGGGCTGAAGCTGATCCTGCTCAGCGTTGACAGCTTTAATGTACAGCGGCAGGCAGGGGTAAATATCGCCACGCTGTGCAAAAAATGGGGAGTTGAAGAGGCGAGCGGCTAACTCGTATGCTCGGGGCTCGGGTTAAGCGCAGACGGGAGCCATAGCATGCGCATTGATGAGACAAGCCAAAACGGGCCAACGCTGCATATTCTCTGCGGCAAAATTGCTTCCGGTAAATCGACTCTGGCGGCAACGCTTGCGCAAACGCCGGGCAGCGTGGTGCTCAGCGAAGATAGCTGGCTGGCACTGCTGTTTAAAGAGTCGATGCGAAGCGTAGAGGATTATGTGCACTACTCCGCGGTGCTTAAGCGAGCAATTAAGCACCATGTCATCGCCCTGTTACAGGCCGGGGTAAACGTGATCCTCGATTTTCCCGCCAATACCGTCGCCAGCCGTCAGTGGATGATGTCGATTATTCACGACGCCGGGGTGCAACATCTGCTGCACTATCTCGTGGTAAGCGATGAGGCCTGTAAAGCGCGCCTGCGCCAGCGCAATGCGGCGGGCGAGCACGATTTCGCCGCCACCGACGCGCAGTTTGAGTGGATTACCCGCTACTTTGTGCCGCCTGCCGATGAAGAGGGCTTTAAGGTGCGCCGCTATGAGGAAGAGCACCGGTAAACACCGGTGCTGTTGGTCAGGGTTAGTGGCGTTTTTCCAGCGCTTCCCATAAGCCGTGCAGATAGGTGACGCCGAGCGCGCGGTCGTAGAGGCCATAGCCCGGACGCCCGGTTTCGCCCCAGATAAAACGGCCGTGATCCGGGCGAATATAGCCATTAAAGCCGTTGTCATGCAGGGCTTTCATCACCTCATACATATCGAGCGAGCCGTAGCGCGAAAGGTGCGCCGATTCGTAGAAATCCTTACCCTGAATCAGCTTGATATTGCGCACGTGGGCGAAGTGGATGCGCCTGCGGCGGGTAAACTCGGCGAGGATTTCGTAGACGTTATTATCCGGATCTTCGGCGATGGAGCCGGTGCATAAGGTGATGCCGTTGGCCTCAGAGTTGACGGCATTACATATCCAGTCGAGATCGTCACGGTTTTTCACAATGCGCGGCAGGCCGAAGATAGAGTAGGGCGGATCGTCCGGATGAATCGCCATTTTGATGCCGACCTCTTCGCACACCGGGATCACGCGCTCAAGGAAATAGACCAGGTTCTGGCGCAGTCTGTTCTCATCGACATCTTTATATTTGGCAAACAGCGCCTGCACTTTCGCCAGCCGTTCTGGCTCCCAGCCCGGCAGCGCAAAACCATTGGAGTTCTCCAGTACCTCTTTCACCACTTCATCCAGCGTTTTATCGATGCCTCTTTTCTCAAACGCCATGGTCACTGAACCGTCCGGCAGGATGTAGTTCATCTCGGTCTTCATCCAGTCGAACACCGGCATAAAGTTGTAGCAGATGACTTTGATACCGATCTCCGCTAAATGACGGATGGTTTGCTGGTAGTTGGCGATAAAGCGATCGCGGCTCGGCAGGCCGATTTTGATGTCATCATGAATATTGACGCTCTCAATCACCTCCATTTTTAACCCCGCCTGCTGAACCTGATCGGCCAGCGCGCGCACTTTATCCTGCGGCCACACCTCGCCGACGGGCACGTCATACAGCGCGCCCACCACGCCTTCAACGCCTGGAACCTGGCGGATATGCGCCAGCGGAATTTTATCTTCGACTGGCCCAAACCAGCGCATCGTCATTTGCATGCTTGTTACCACCTTTATCAGTCCATAGCTTTAACTGCCATACTAGTATTGATAGTAACGCGCGGCACGCTATCTTTTTGCGATCCTCTTCACACAACCCATTTTCGCGTTACGCTGCTTATCTAACGTTTACGTAATGCTGACAAAAGTTTCTAAATAAAGCCTTGCGCCCTGAACCATAACCGTGCGTTAATGACTCGTCGGTTTGATAAATCATTATCTCCAGCCAGTAGTCCACTAAAGTCTCTCTCATCTCTAAGTACCTCGATAGTTACTTCTTTTTGGGTCTCTTTACACGCTGATAAATAATGCCTCAGACCATTGCCGCCTAAAAAGGCCTATAACACAAAAGGGTAACAAACATGTCTAATAAAATGACTGGTATCGTAAAATGGTTCAACGCTGAGAAAGGCTTTGGCTTCATCACTCCTAAAGATGGCAGCAAAGATGTATTCGTACACTTCTCTGCAATCCAGAGCGATAACTACCGCACTCTTGATGAAAATCAAGAAGTTGAATTCACCATTGAAAATGGTGCGAAAGGCCCGGCCGCTGCTAACGTAGTGCCGCGCTAAGGACGATTTTATTACGAACCATATCCATTTCCGCTGCCCGTGCTGTCACGGGTCGCAATACAGAGTCTCCAATTTTGACGTGACTGAGAAAAATCCGGCCGGTGCCAAATGTATTTTTTGCAAATCTGCAATGATGACATTTGATAATATCGCCGCGATTATGCAGTCAAACCACGTTACGATGGAATTCCGTAAATAATAAAAAGGCCAGTTTACTGGCCTTTTTTTATGCCTCTTTTTTACTCCCCCACCAACATAATCATTTTTACCGAACGATTACTGGTTAATTGCCAGGTCATCTGCCGGTAGTGCAGCTCTCCGCGCTGTGCATGCATAAACACCCGCTCGCCGCCTTCGCGCACTACCACCTGCTGGCGCGACCAGAAGGTGCGAAACAGCTCGCTCTCACTACGCAGACTCTCAACAAAACTATTCAGGGCCTGGTCGTGCGGATAGTGCATTGCATCGGCCCGCAGCTCCGCCACAATGCGGCTGGCGCGCGGCTCCCAGTCGGCCACCAGCGTGCGCGCCAGCGGATGACGGAACATAAAACTCATCATATTCGGCTGCGGATCGCTGTCCAGCCAGCCGCTGAAAAGCGCTTCGGCTGCCCTATTCCACGCCAGCATTGTCCAGGTTAAATCGAGCAGATAGCAGGGGCACGCCATCTGCTGCACCGAGGCCAGCACCTCTTTTTCCACCGTCACCACATGCTCTTTCTGCGGATCGTTCTGCCGCGCCAGATGGAAGAGGTAATTTCGCTCCGTTGGCTTCATTCTTAATACGTTGGCGATATTCGACAGGGTTTGCGGCGAGACAACAATGTCGCGCCCCTGCTCAATCCAGGTATACCAGGTGGTGCTGATGCCGCTGAGCTGCGCCACTTCTTCTCGCCGTAACCCGCGCGTGCGCCGCCTCCCTTGCGCGGGCAGGCCAATATCCGCAGGCAGGGTGTTTTCCCGCTGGGATCGTAAGAACTCGCCCAGCGCTTTTGGCCCGGCAAAGAGGGTATTTTCCATGGGTGGTACCTGCTAATACCAGTATAAGTAGCCATATTGTACCCCTATAAAAAGGGTCGTACAGTCGCAACTGAGCCGGTTTGTCGTCATCCATCATGAAAAGGAAAAAGAGCATGGCCGTAAATCATCATCAGTTAACGCAGCAGCAGTTTGGCGATCGGGCGCAGGCCTATTTAAGCAGCCAGGTACATTCTCAGGGGGAAGATTTAGTGCGCCTGGCGCAGTGGCTGGGTGAAAACCCGGCGGCCTCAGTGCTCGATTTAGGCTGCGGCGCAGGGCATGCCAGTTTTGTTGCCGCAGGCGTGGTGCGCGATGTTACCGCGTATGATTTATCAGAGAAGATGCTGGCCGTTGTGCGCCAGGCCGCCAGCGATCGCCAGTTGAACAACCTGCGCACCGTTCACGGCGCGGCAGAAGCGCTGCCCTTTGCTGAAGGCGAATTTGATGTAGTGATAAGCCGCTACTCGGCGCACCACTGGCACGATGTGCCGCAGGCGTTACGTGAAGTGCAGCGAGTGCTGAAACCCGGCGGGAAGTTCATTCTGATGGATATCACTTCACCCGGCCGTCCGGTGCTGGATATCTGGCTGCAAACCATCGAAGTGCTGCGCGATCCCTCCCACGTTCGCAACTACTCGCCGGGGGATTGGTTGCAGATGACGCAGCAGAGCGGCCTGCTGGTGGATAAACTCATCACCGACCGCCTGGCGCTGGAGTACACCTCCTGGGTTGAGCGTATGCAAACCCCGGAGGTGCTGCGCGCGGCGATCCGCTACCTGCAACAGACCACCTCGGATGAGGTGAAAAGCCATTTCGCGCTCGACGAGCAAGGCAGTTTCACCTCCGACACCCTGATGTTTCAGGCGCAAAACATTAACGCGGGATAATCTTTTCCTGCTTCAGGCGGTCAAACAGCGCAAAGAAGGAGTCCGGCGTTGAGCGGTAGCCGGTAAAGCCTGCTTTGCGGCTTTTGCTCATATCCGTGAAGGCTTCCATCGGGCGACCGAGGTCGGCATCCGTGTGCCACCAGGAGGCCAGCTTGTTGATATCCGCTTCGCGAAGCTGATACTTTCCGGCGATCTCCGTCCAGGCTGCCTGCGCCTCCTGCATGCGGTTTTCCAGCGGCATCATGCTTGCCGGATAGGCCGCCGCTTCAATGCCGAAATAGGCCGCCAGCTTCGGCCACAGCCAGTTCCAGCGGAAGACATCGCCATTCACCGCGTTGAAATCTTCATTCGCCGCCTGCTCGCTCTGTGCCGCCCAGCTCAGCTGCTCGGCCAGTAAACCGGCATCGGTAACGTCCGCCAGCCCGTTCCACTGCTCGGGTGAGCCGGGGAAGATAAACGGCCAGCCTTTCTCACGGCATAGCGTGGCGTAGACCGCCAGCGTCTGGCCCATATTCATCGCATTGCCGAGAGCATAGCCAATGATGGTGTGCGGGCGATGGACGCTCCAGCGGTAGCCATACTTTTCTGCTCCGGCAAAGAGTTCATCTTCCTGCGCGTAGTAGAAGTTCTCCACCGGCTGGCGACCCTGCTCCTCGCGGAACGGCGTGACCGGAACCGCGCCTTTACCGTAAGCCTCGAACGGGCCAAGGTAGTGTTTCAGGCCGGTCACCAGCGCCACGTGGCTGCCGTTGAGCCGCTCGCCGAGCGCCTCAATCACGTTTTTGACGATGGCGCCGTTAACGCGGATGTTGGCCTGCTCATTCTCCTGGCGTGACCAGACGCTGAAGAAGAGCGCATCAACCTGCGCCTCTTTTAGCGCCTCATTGATGGCGGCCGCATCGGTGAGATCGGCGGTCAGGCTTTCGCACCCGTCCGGGATTGCGCCACGGCCGCGCGACAGGCCGCTGACCTGCCACCCTTCGCCTTTAAGTTGTTCTGCCAGTGCGCGACCAATCACGCCACTAATACCGACTATCAATGCACGTTTTTGCATAGGGGGCTCCTTTTCTTTATCAGCTTTAAAGCCTAATAGAGAATTTAATTCTTATCTCTGCTATTAATTCACATCATTCATAACCTCAATTCAGTAATGCAATGAGCGATCAACGCCTGAAAGATATCGTCCCCTTTGTCGCCAGCGTCGAAGAGGGGAGTTTTGCCGCTGCCGCAGAGCGCCTGCATCTGACCGGCTCGGCGATCAGCAAAAGCATTAGCCGGCTGGAAGCGCGCCTCGGCTCGCGGTTGCTGGAGCGCACCACCCGCCGTTTGACGCTGACGGATGCCGGGCAGGCCTATTTCCAGACCTGCATTCGCATCCTTGAAGAGCTGGCAGAAGCCGAATCGGTGCTGGCGGCGCACCGCTCTATCCCCTCTGGCCGCCTGCGGCTGGCGGTGCCGACCACCTACGGGCGGCTCGGCGTGATGCCCGCGCTGATCCCCTTTTGCCAACAGCACCCGGAGATTGATCTCAGCATCACCTTCTCTGACCGCTTTGTGGATCTCTTTGATGAGGGGATTGATGTGGCGGTGCGTATTGGGCTGGGTGGCGACTTACCGGTGTCGATTGGCCACCGGCAGCTTGGACGGGAAAAGATGGTCTTTTGCGCTTCGCCGGACTATCTGCGCCGGGAAGGCACGCCGCAAAACGAGGCGCAGCTGCTCCGCCACCGGGCGATCCTCTATGAGCGCGTCGATGGCAGCAGCAAACCCTGGTTATTGCTGACGGAAGATGGACACCCGGAGTGGCGCAGCGTGCCTTACCGCATGACGCTGGGCGATGTGGATGCGCAGCGCCACGCGCTCTGCGCCGGGCTTGGCGTCGGGCAGATGCCCACCTGGCTGGTGCATCAGCAGTTAGCGCGCGGCGAGTTGGTTATCGTGCTGCCGCACCAGCAGCCGGATGGGTTGCCCCTCAGCCTGGTGTGGCCGCGGCGTAAACAGCTGCTGCCAAAAGTCGATGCGCTGTTAAGCGCACTTGAACAATTAGTTATCGCGCCGCCGCTTGCCCTTGACCCATGACAAGGCGGAGGGGGGCGCTCTCTTTTTATAATCAGCGCCGTTTCCCTTCTCACTGGTGTGGATCTATGGCTTATCAACTCAACCTCAACTGGCCGGAATTTCTTGAGAAATACTGGCAGAAGCAACCTGTGGTGCTGAAAGGCGCATTTACCGATTTTGTCGACCCGATTTCGCCCGATGAACTGGCAGGCCTGGCGATGGAGCCGGAGATCGACAGCCGCATTGTCAGCCACGTCGATGGCCAGTGGCAGGCGTGGAACGGTCCTTTCGAGACGTTCGATCACTTAGGCGAGCGCGACTGGTCCCTGCTGGCGCAGGCGGTAAACCACTGGCATGCGCCTTCCGCCGAGCTGGTGGAGCCGTTTCGCGTGCTGCCCGCCTGGCGCTTTGATGATCTGATGATCTCCTACTCTGTGCCGGGCGGCGGCGTTGGCCCGCATATCGACCAGTATGACGTCTTTATTATTCAGGGGATGGGCAGCCGCCGCTGGCGCGTGGGCGATAAGCTGCCGATGCGCCAGTTCTGCCCGCATCCGGCGTTGCTGCATGTTGATCCTTTCCAGCCAATCATTGATGAAGATCTTGAGCCGGGCGATATCCTCTACATCCCACCCGGTTTCCCGCACGATGGCTTTACCCACGAAACGGCCTTTAACTACTCGATTGGTTTTCGTGGGCCGAACGGCCGCGATCTGATCAGCAGCTTTGCGGATTACGCACTGGAAAACGATCTTGGCGGCGAGCACTACAGCGATCCGGATCTCATCTGCCGTGAACATACTGGCCGGGTTGAGGAGTACGAGCTGGAGCGCGTGCGCAGTATGATGATCTCGATGATCAACGATCCCGAGCACTTCAACCGCTGGTTTGGCAGCTTTATTACCACGCCGCGTCACGAGCTGGATGTGGCACCGGAGCCGGATGATTACCCGGTCGATGAGGTGATCGGCGCATTGAAAGAGGGGCAGAGGTTAACGCGTCTCAGCGGGCTGCGCGCCCTGCGCGTTGGCGACCGTTTCTTTATTAATAGCGAATGTCTGGAGACCGCCGAGCCGCAAGCCGCCGATGCGCTCTGCCGCTATACCTCCATTGGCGTGCAGGAGTTGGGCAGTGCGCTGGATAACCCGGCCTTTGCCGACGAGCTGACCTGGCTGGTCAATCAGGGTTATTGGTATTTCGAGGATTAATTATGCAGTTACGCGTAGGCCGGATAAGCGCAGCGCCATCCGGCATTTTGCCGTTGTGCAGATGCCGGATGGCGGCTTACAGCCTTATCCGGCCTACATTCCAGGCTGCGGGATAAGCGCATTCAGGCAGTTACTCGTAGGCCGGATAAGCGTAGCGCCATCCGGCATTTTTCCCGTGTACAGATGCCGGATGGCGGCTTACAG
>NZ_JACVUL010000017.1:0-122518 GCF_016516575.1 Kosakonia sp. S57
CCAGACCTTGTCATTCCCGCTTCGGTTCGCCGATTTCAGCGGGGACACAACCCCTCGCTGTAAGACCGAGATTAAATCAAATGAATGTGTCGCTTTAGGCTCGTTTTTGTAGGCCGGATAAGGCGTAGCCGCCATCCGGCAATCAATGCCGGGGGATGTGATACGGGTTGTCGCGGTTTTTGTAGGCCGGATAAGGCGTAGCCGCCATCCGGCAATGGTGCGGCGGAGAAAATGCCTGATGGCGCTTCGCTTATCAGGCCTACGCGGTTTCAGAGGCTCTTCGTGCTGCATTATTCTGTTTATGCTCTTTTCTCGCCAATAAGCGCTGCTTAAATAAACTAATTTACCTTTGGTGTTCGTATAAATATCGCCCGTCTATTTATTGTCAGCGATTAACGCTGTCGTCCCTCTTCGTGCCTAAAAAAAAAGATGCAAACAGCAGCATTGTTTATATATTTAGTGCCAGTTAAAGCGCGAATTAGCATCACTAAAATTACTAGCGCAACCGCAGGCCGCAGGTCATCGCCGTTTCATTCACCTGTACCCTCATAAAAAGCACCGCCAATAAAAACACATTCATCACCCTACGCGTGGCAGAAGAGCCTCTCCTGCTGGTGGGGAGTACTCGTTTATTGCGTAAATCACGGATTCAACCATGAAGCATTATGATGATTTGCAGAGATTCAGGGAGAAGAGCGGCAAACAGCATCACGCCTTCAAAGACCTCTCTACCCAATCCCTTGCCGCCGACCAGGGTAACTGGGCGATCCTCAACCAGCTCGCGCCCGCTGATGAAAATGCCGGGCTGGCGCTGGGTGGGCATGTTGCCTCTTCTGTTCCACAACCTGTTGATATCGAGCGCTTCGCTTCTGAAGCACAAATGACCCCCTCGCCAATCCGCGACACCGCGATCGCCAGCCAACCCGAAAGCGCGCCAGCACAGCGCCCGGCCGCGCCGCCGCAGCGTGAGGCCAGCATTCATTACGAGCAGCTGTTTGCCGCGAAGCCCGCGCAAACTAAACCGCGCAGCCAGAAAAACCAGCCTCTACAACCGTTGCTAGAAAGGATTGCCGCATGCCGCTGATTTGTGTCTGCTCGCCGAAAGGTGGGACAGGGAAAACGACCCTCGCGGCGAACCTCGCCTATGCGCTGGCCCGCAACGGTAGCAAAGTGCTGGCGCTCGATTTCGATGTGCAAAACAGCCTGCGCCTGCACTTCGGCGTGCCGCTCTCCGACACGCGCGGCTATGTCGCCCGCGCTGCGGATGCCTCCGACTGGAGCCAGTTTGTCCTCACCGCTGGCGGCAATATTTTTGTTCTGCCCTATGGCGACGCCACCGACGCACAGCGCCGCGACTTTGAGGAGCGCCTCACCCATGACGAACACTTCCTCACCCGCGGGCTGAACACGCTGCTTAACTACCCGGGGCTGATTATTGTCGCCGACTTCCCGACAGGCCCTTCGGCGGCATTAACCGCCCTGTCGCGGCAGGCCGATTTACATCTGATTCCGTTGCTGGCGGACAGCGCCTCGCTCTCACTGCTGCCGCAGATTGAAAACCACCGCCTCACCGGAGACGTGCTGAACCAGAAAGCGGGCCACTTTGTGGTGCTCAACCAGAGCGATAACCGCCGCCAAATCAGCCGTGATGTCACCGCGTTTATGGAGCAGCGCCTCGGCAACCAGTTACTCGGCGTGTTGCACCGCGACGAAAGCGTGGTGGAAGCCAATGCTTCACAGCAGTCGGTGTTCGACTTCAGCCCGGCTTCGGCTGCGGCATTTGATATTGAGCTTATCGCCAAACGCGCCGCTGGCATGCTGGGCGTCAACATCGGCGACGGCACGCTGCACAGCTCGCCGCGCATGTCGGGGCTCTAAGCGTCAGGACAACTATGAAAAAAATCCTCTCTCTCCTGCTGGCGCTGGTTATGCTGCCGCTCGCCCTGTTGGTGATCATCACGCCGATGGACAGCCAGAAGCAGTACATTTTTGGTCTCATCAGCATCGGCGCGCTGTTTATCGCCGGGACTCTCAGTAAAAAGCGCAGCGTTTCGCTGGTAATGGTGGCGATGTCGGTACTGCTCTCCACCCGCTACATGTACTTTCGTCTGGCCCAGACGCTGCACTTCAACTCAGAAATTGAAACGCTGCTCGGCATGGGGCTGTTTCTGGCCGAAGTCTATGTCTGGGTGATGCTGCTGCTCAGCTACCTGCAAACCGCCTGGCCGCTGAAGCGCGACATTGTGCCGCTGCCGGATGACACCAGCCTGTGGCCGACGGTCGATGTCTATATCCCCTCCTACAACGAGCCGCTGGAGGTGGTGCGCGACACGGTGCTGGCGGCGCAGTGCCTCGACTACCCGCGCGATAAACTGAAGATCTACCTGCTCGATGATGGCAAACGCAGCGAGTTCGCGGTATTTGCCGCCGATGTCGGCGTCGGCTACATCACGCGCAATGACAATGCCCATGCGAAAGCGGGCAACCTCAACCATGCGATGAAGCTGACCCACGGCGAGTTAATTTGTGTGTTTGACTGCGACCACGTGGCGACGCGCATCTTTTTACAGGCCACCGTCGGTGGTTTCCTGCAAGATCCGAAACTGGCGCTGGTGCAGACGCCGCACTACTTCTACTCGCCGGATCCGTTCGAGCGTAATCTTTCGGTCGGGCGCAATATTCCCAACGAAGGGGCACTCTTCTATGGCCCAATCCAGCAGGGGAATGACAACTGGAACGCCACCTTCTTCTGCGGCTCCTGCGCCGTGATTCGCCGCAGCGCCCTCGATCAGATTGGCGGCTTTGCGGTCGAAACCGTGACCGAAGATGCCCACACCGCGCTCAAGTTGCAGCGTCTTGGCTGGGGCTCGGCGTTTATTGATATCCCGCTGGCGGCGGGGCTGGCGACGGAGCGGCTGGTGCTGCATGTTATTCAGCGTACCCGCTGGGCGCGCGGCATGACGCAGATCTTCCGTCTCGACAACCCGTTGTTCGGGCGCGGGCTGACGCTGCAACAGCGGCTCTGCTACCTGAGTGCGATGCTCTATTACCAGTTTGCCCTGCCGCGCATCGCCTTCTTAACCGCGCCGCTGGCCTACTTGCTCTTTAACCTCAACATCATTCACTCCTCGGCGAGCCTGATTTTCGCCTACGCGCTGCCGCACCTCTTTCTCGCGGTGTATGTTAACTCGCGGCTGAATGGGCGCTTTCGCTACAGCTTCTGGGGCGAGATTTACGACCTCGTGCTCGCCTTCCACATTGTGCTGCCGACGGCGGTCACCATGCTGTTTCCGAAACGCGGCAAATTCAACGTCACCGACAAAGGCGGTCTGCTTAACGTCGGCTACTTCGACTTCAGCGTGGTGCGTCCGCACCTGATTATCGCTCTGCTGCTTGGCGCAGGGGTGATCGCCGGGATTGTCCGCGCCTGCGCCCACGACTACTTCGGCGTCGATCCGCGCGTCATTGCCCTTAACGTCGGCTGGGGGTTATACAGCCTTATCTTCCTGCTGGCGGCGATTGCGGTAGCGCGCGAAACGCGGCAAACCCGTAAAACTATCCGTATTGAGGTCGAAATCCCGGTGCTGATCCACTACGCCAGCGGCATTGTCTCCCGCAGCCAGACGGCGGATCTGTCGATGGGCGGTTGCCGCATCGTCGCCCCGGACGATCGTCACTTAAAGGATGAGATCGAGGAGATCGAACTGCTGCTGCACTCCGGGGCGATTGCTCTGCCGGTGCAGACCGTCGCCAGCGATGAGAATGCCATCCGCTTGAAGTTTAATGATATTCCGCTGGCGCGCCGCCGCGAGCTGGTGCGCGTGGTGCTGGCGCGTGCCGATGCGTGGATCCACCCGCCGAAGCCGCAGGACAACCCGTTCCGCTCGATGTTGACCATTGTGCGCTGCGTCTTTGACCTCTTCTGGCTCACCTGGCGTTCGCGGCGCGAAAACCGCCGCCTGCGCCGTGAAAAAGCGGCGAACGTGGCGCAGGAGGAGAGCCGGGTATGAAACGTCTCACCTTACTCACCCTGCTGGCGAGCGCGCTGGTCACCGCGCCGCTACACAGCGAGCCGACGCCCGTTGACGCGCTGCTGCCCGCGGTTTCCGCCTTTGCCCCCTCGCGCGTCGAAAGCGTGTCGCTGGCGCAGATGGGCCAGCCGCAGGGCCTGACGCTCAGCGGCGGCCAGTTCCAGGGCGGCGTCGATTTCACCCTGCCGGTCGATCAGGTAGTCACTAACGCGCGGCTGGCGCTGAACCTGAAAATCTCCCCGGCGCTGGCGGCGGCGAACGCCACGCTGCAACTGATGCTTAACGGGCAACCGCTCGGCACCGTGCCGCTGAGCGCCGTCGAAGGCGATACCGCCCGCTACCAGCTCGATGTGCCAGCGGCGCTGATGGTCTCCAGCAATAACCTCAGTTTTAAAATCAACGGCGGTGATGCCGCGCAGTGCCAGCGCGATGCCGACACCAAAAGGTATGTGACCATTCTGCCGGACTCGCGCTTTGAGCTGGAGGGGCAGCAGCTCGATATTGGGGCCGATCTCAGCCACTTCCCGCGCCCCTTTTTCGACAGCATGCAGATGACGCCCGCCGCCATCGCCATCGCTTTTTCCGCGAAACTGAGTCCTGATGCCCTTAGCGCCGGCGCGCTGATCGCCTCATGGTTAGGCATTCAGGCCGATTATCGCGGCGTCGCCTTTGCTGCGTACCACGACAGGCTGCCAGAGAAGAACGGCATTCTGATTGGTCACCCTGGCGAGCAGATCGGCGGCCTGACGCTGCCGCAGAGCCAACAGCCACTGCTGAAGATCATCGATAACCCGGCCAACCCGGTCTATAAGCTGCTGCTGGTGGTGGGCAAAGATGATGAGGCGCTGCGGGCGGCGGCCTGGCGCCTGACGCGCGGCGAGTTCAATGCGCAAACGGCTGCCACAGAAGTCGCCGCGCAGACGCTGCCATTGAGCCAACCCTATGATGCGCCGCGCTGGATCGCCACCGATCGTCCGGTAATGCTCTCAGAGCTGATCCGCAAGGATCAAAGCCTCACCGCCACCGGCATCTGGCACCCGTCGTTACAGGTTGCGTTTCGCGCCGCGCCGGATCTCTTTTTGTGGGACGGCGAGACCATTCCGCTGCATATCGGTTACCGCTTCCCGACCGAAAACTGGATCGATGAAGAGCGCTCGTGGCTGAGCATGACGCTCAACAACACCTTCCTGCACAACCTGCCGGTGAATAAGCAGGGCGCGCTGGAGGGGCTGTGGCATAAGCTCGGCGGTGATGCCCGCCAGGAACAGTTTGATATGCCGCTTGAGCCCTACATGATTTATGGCGATAACCAGCTCTCCCTCTACTTCAATATCGTGCCGAAGGCGGATGCGCCGTGCAGCACCTTGCTGAATAACAACATCAAGAGCCGCATCGACGAGCATTCGTGGATCGATCTCAGCCATACGCGCCACTTCGCGCTGCTGCCCAATCTCTCCTACTTCGTCGGTGCCTCATTCCCCTTCACCCGGCTGGCGGATTACGCCGAAACGGTGCTGATGCTGCCGCCCGCGCCGAGCGAAACGCAACTGGCGACGCTGCTGGATATGGCGGCGCGCGCCGGTAACGCCACCGGCACGGCATTAACCCACAATCGCGTGCTGCTCGGCATGCCGTCCGGCGACGAGGCACGCGAGCTGCTGGAGAAGCGCGATGTGCTGGCGATCAGCGGCATGGATCAGCATGAGTTTAACCGCGCGCTGCTCGCGGACTCACCCTTCACCGCCCATGACAGCACGCTCGGCGTGCGTAAACCCAGCGCATGGCAGAAGGCGCAGCGCTGGATGACCGGCGACTGGGCCGCCGACGGGCTGGAGGCGGATCGCTACTTCTCTTCCAACGAAGCGTGGCGCGGTTTTGTCAGCTTCCGTTCGCCGTGGAGCAGCAAACGGCTGGTGGTGCTGGCGCTCGGCAGCAGTGACGCCCAGCTGGCGCAACTGCATGACGATCTCTCTTCGGCGACCATCAACGCCGGGATTCGCGGCGATGCGGCAATCATCACCGATGAGAACGGCGTGCGCAGTTTCCGCGTCGGCGAGCAGTTCCCGAGCGGCGAAATGCCGCCGCAGATGATGATTATCTGGTATGCCAACCAGCACTCGGCGCTGCTGGCGCTGCTCGGCTTGCTGCTGGGCGCGCTGGTGGGCGGGCTGCTCTACCGCATCCTGAAACAGCGCGAGCGTAAACGACTCAACCCGGAGAAGCAGAAATGAAAAAGGTCACCGCGTTATTTTGCCTCTCCGGCGCGCTCAGCTTCGCGGCGCTCGGCCAGGCGCAGGCCGCGCCTAACCCGGCGGCGCTAAAAGCGCTGTTTGATCAGGCCAACTACTGGCATGAAAAATCCCACGACGATCTGGCGACGGCGTCGCTGCAAAAGGTGTTGATGGTCGATGCCAACAATACGCAGGCGCTCTACCTACTGGCGCTGTGGGCGCAGCAAAATGGCGATCTGAAAAGCGCTGCGCAGTGGCGCGCGCGGCTGGTGCAAACCGCTCCGGCCGATGGCAGCCTGCAAGCACTCGATAACGCCAACGCGCTGGCGCAGGTGCCGCAGGGGCAGTTAACTCTCGCTCGCCAGCAGGCACGCAGCGGCAATATTCCGGCGGCGCTGGAGACCTGGCACGGCCTGTTTAACGGCGATACGCCGCCGCAGAGCCTGGCACCGGAGTATTACCTCACCATGGCGAGCGACAAAAGCCTCTACCCGCAGGCGCTGGCACAGCTGCGTGCGCTGGTTGAGCAACATCCGCAGGATAACGCCGCGCGCATTGCGCTCGGCAAACTGCTCACCTGGCAGGAGGCGACGCGGCGCGAAGGGATGCTGGCGCTGGAGCCAATGGCGGGCGGCAGCAAAGAGGCCGATGAGGGGCTGCGTCAGGCGCTGCTGTGGCTCGCGCCGCAGGCAGGCGATGAGCGTTTCTACGACACCTGGTTGCAGCGTCATCCGGACGACAGCGAAATGCAGGCGTGGTATCGCAAAAGCATCGGCGGGCGGGCGAAGGGCGCAGGCTTTGAGGCGCTCAACAGCGGCGACAGCAGCGCGGCGAAGCGCCAGTTTGCCCAGGTGCTGCAAACCAACCCGCAGGATGCCGACGCGCTGGCGGGCATGGGCTATATCGCCCAGCGCAACGGTGATTACCAGGCGGCGGCGCAGTATCTGAGCCGGGCGGCAAGCCAGGGCGGCGAGGCCTCCGACGAGCGTCAGGTGCAGGCGGAAGATGCCGCCTTTTATGGCCAGCTGGCACAGGCGCAGCAGGCGCTGAAAGAGGGGAACCTCAGCCAGGCGCTGGCGATCTCCGCGCCGCTGGCGGAGCAGAACGGCGATCGCGGCACCGCGGCGAAGCTGTTTCGCGCCGATGTTCTGCGCCAGAACAAAGATTACCCGCAGGCGGAGCAGGCGCTGCGCGGCGTGCTCAATAGCGAGCCGCAAAACGCTCCGGCGCGGGAAAACCTCTACTACGTGCTGCGTGAGCAGAACAAAACCGCCGAGGCGCAAACTATTCTGCGCACCTTGCCCGCCGCGCTACAGGCGAAGCTGCAACCGCGCACGGTAAGCGGCACGCCGGGCGATCCGCTGCGCCGCGAAGCGCAACAGCTGGCGGCCAGCAGTAACCGTGCACAGGCGATTGCCGTGCTGCGCCAGGGCGTGGCGCGCTTACCGGATGATGGCTGGCTGCGTCTCGATCTGGCGCGTCTGCTGGTGCAGGCCGGGCAGGAGAATGAGGCGGCGAATGTGATGCTGCCCGCGCAGCGTCAGGGGGCGGGGGCCAGCGCGCTCTATGCCGCTGCGCTGTTCGCCAGTGAGCAGGGCGGCTGGCAGCAGGCCAGCGCCTTGCTGGGGCGCATTTCGCCAGCCAGCCAGACGACACAGATGCGCGAGCTGGCGCAGCGGGCCAATTACAACTTACAGATGGTCACCGCCGAGCGCTATCTGGCGCAGGGCAATATGACCGCTGCCGCCAACACACTCAAAGCGCTGGCGCAAACCTCGCCCGTAAGCCCGGTCGATGCCGGGAAACTGGCGCGTATGCTGGCGCGCAGCGGCGATCTCACCTCGGCGGTGGCGCTGGTGCGCGGCAATATGCGCCAGGGCGTGCAGGGCAACGCCGGGGATTATGCCGATCAGATTGCCGTGCTCAACCAGGCGGGACTCAACGCCGAAGCGCAGACGTTTATCGAAAGCCCCGAGATGCAGGCGCGCAGCACGCCAGCACAGCTTGCCGGGGTACGCAACGGCTATGTCATCAACGAGGCCGACAGGCTGCGCGAGCAGGGGAACTACGCTGCGGCGTACGACACGCTGATCCGCGCATTGCAAAACGACCCGCAGAACACCGATTTGATGTTCGCCATGGGGCGCCTGTATCAGTCCGGCAAGATGAACAAAGAGGCGGGCGTGCTCTATGACTACCTGATGACCCGCGACAGCGACGATCAGGCGGCGCGCGTCGGCGCGATTGATGTCGCGCTGGCAGAGAACAACGTCGGGAAAGCGCAAACTCTCGCCAGCGGCTTGCGCAGCGACAACTCGCCGGACCGCCTGCTGTTGCTGGCGCGGCTGGAGGAGGCGAAAGGCAACCACCAGCAGGCGATGACCTATTTACGCAGCGCGCGCGGCAAGCTGGTCGGGCTGGAGGAGAGCAACGGCACCGGCACGCCAACCCTTGGCGGCGTGCTGCTGGCGGATAACCCCTTCACCACCACCAGTAAAACTCCGTCGCCTTACGGGCAAGCTATGCCGTGGCAGGTGGCGCAGACAGCGCGCGAGCCGGGCAGCCAACTGCCGGGTACCGCACGCACCGATCTGCCGATCGAGACGACGCAAAGCCGCACCCTGCGTCAGGTGGACGAGATGATGCAGCAGATGAACGAGAAAACCGGCATGTGGTTGCAAGGCGGGGTGGCGATCCGCGGGCGCGATGGCGAGACGGGCACCAGCAAGCTGACGGAGGCGAAAGCGCCGCTTACCTGGTCCAGCTCGCCGTTTGGCGAGTCGCGCTTTGAGTTGACCGCCACGCCGGTTTCCCTCAGTTCCGGCAGTGCGTCGGGCGATGCCTGGCGGCGCTACGGCAGTAACCCGCTGGCGGATGCGGCGACCAATCTGGCGACTTCCATTAAAACGGCGAACAGTTCAACCGCCACTGACGGCAGCGATAAGTTCACCGACCTGGCCCGTTACGCCGACGCCGCGAAACTATCGCCCTTTACCGCAGAGGGTTTCGACAACCTCAGCACGCTGCTCGGCTCAAGCCGTTTACAGAGCCTGAGCGAGTCGACCTACAAGAAAAATTATAACGATCCGATCCGCGCCTCGACCGATGCGCAGAACGGCAACGGCGTTGAGCTGAACATGGCGCTGAGCGGCGAGGGCTATAAGCTCGATATCGGCACCACGCCGCTGGGGGAAGATCTCAGCACGCTGGTGGGCGGCGTGAAGTGGTCGCCGAAACTGACCAACTACCTGACGCTGATCCTTACCGGCGAACGCCGCGCGGTGACCGACAGCCTGCTCTCTTACGTCGGCTTGCAGGATAAGTTCTCCGGCGAGCGCTGGGGACGGGTAACCAAAAACGGCGGTAGCGCGCAGCTGAGCTACGATGATGGCGATGCCGGGTTCTACGTCGGCGGCGGTGGCTACAGCTATTTCGGCGAAAACGTGGCCAGCAACAACAGCCTTAACGCTAACGCCGGGGTCTATTTACGCCCCTTGCATGATGATTTCCGCCAGTTGCAGACCGGGCTGAGCATTAGCTGGATGGATTACGCGAAAAACCTCAGCTACTTCACCTTCGGCCAGGGCGGTTACTTCAGCCCGCAGAACTACGTCAGCGTCTCGCTGCCGGTGGACTTCACGCAGAAGATCGATAACTGGAGAGTGCGCCTTGGCGGGGCGGTGGGGTATCAATCCTACACCCAGGATAAGAGCGACTACTTCCCGACCTCCCCGCAGGCGCAGGGAATGCTGGAGCAACTGGCGGCGCTCGGCTTTATCAAAGAGGCGCAGTATCGTGGCTCGTCGCAAAACGGCATTGGCTACAACTTCCGCGCCGGGCTCGATTACAACGTGAACAAAAATATGTCGGTGGGCGGCAACGTCGGGTACGACACCTTCGGCAGTTATAACGAAAGCACCGCAGGCCTCTGGCTACGGTATATGTTGGGAGAGAAATAATGACCACCAACTTGACCCCTGAACTGGCCTGGCATCAGCAACAGCAGACGCCGCCGGGCTGGTTTGATCTGCTTAGCGTGATGGTCGATAACATGGTGAAAAACGTCGGCGAAGCGCAGAGCCTGCCGTTTTTGCGCCAGATGGGCGAGACGCTGGCCGTGCAGACGCCGCTTATGGCATCAACTACCGTCGGCGAGCTGGAAGCGGCGATCAACACCAGACTTGCCGTCTTCAACTGGGGCGTGATTGATATTGAAGCCAGCGACAGCGGCATGACTTTTCGCCACCGCGCGCTGCCCGTCGCCCGCGATGAAGCACAGCAGACGCGCTGGTGCCACGCCTTTTGCGCCGTGCTTGAAGGGCTTTATGGCCGCTGGATGCAGGATCAGGGCGGCGATGCGCGCCTCGTGTTTAGCCGGGAAGCGCTCTATTCTGTCTCGGATGTTCTCTTTCGCTACGCTAACCCAGAGTGAGACTCGCTATGTTTAAACCCCTGTTTGCCGCGATGGTGATGTTAACCAGCCTGCTCTTTTCCACCGTGTCGCAGGCCGCGACCGCCTGGGAGAGCTACAAAGCGCGCTTTTTAATGCCCGACGGGCGGATTGTCGATACCGGCAATAACAACGTCTCCCACACCGAAGGTCAGGGTTTCGCCATGCTGATGGCGGTCGGCAATAACGATAAAGCAGCGTTCGATAGCATGTGGCACTGGACGCATACCACGCTGCAAAACAAGCAAAACGGCCTCTTTTACTGGCGCTATAACCCGGTGGAGGCCGATCCGATTGCCGATAAAAACGATGCCACCGACGGCGATATTCTTATCGCCTGGGCGCTGCTGAAAGCGGGCGAGCGCTGGAATCTGCCCGCCTACACCGCCGCGTCGGACGCCATTACCCAGGCGGTGCTGAAACATACTGTGACCACCTTTGCTGGCTATCACGTGATGCTGCCGGGGGCGAAAGGCTTTAACCTCAACAGCCGCGTGACGCTGAACCCCTCCTACTTTATCTTCCCGGCGTGGCAGGATTTCGCCAACCGCAGCCACCGGGTGATCTGGCAGCAGCTGATTGATGACGGGCAAAAAATGGTGGGCAAGATGGCCTTCGGCAAACCGCGCCTGCCGACCGACTGGGTGTCGCTCTCGGCGGACGGTACCTTTAGCCCGGCAACAGAGTGGCCGCCGCGCATGAGTTACGACGCCATTCGCGTGCCGCTCTACATCGCCTGGCACAATCCGCAGAGCCCGTTGTTGACGCCGTGGCGCAGTTGGTGGCAGGGGTTTGCGCGCAACCAGACGCCAGCGTGGGTCAATGTGACGACCAACGAGAATGCGCCTTACAACATGAATGAGGGATTGCTGGCGGTGCGGGATTTAACCCTTGGCGAGCCGACGGGCGAGCCGCAGATCACCTCGCAGGATGATTATTATTCCGCCAGCCTGAAGATGCTGGTCTGGCTGGCGCAGCAGCGTTAACGCCTGATGCCGGGTGGCGGCTTTGCCTTACCCGGCCTACGTAATGTGCGGTCTGGATGGGCGGCGCCTTACCGGGCCTGCAAATACCACCGGAGCGGTTTTCGTAGGCCTGATAAGCGCAGCGCCATCAGGCAAGGGTGTTACTGCGGATAGGGCACCCAGTCGCCGCCGTTAAGCCGCACGTACGGCTTGTTCTGGTACTGGATCACCACCGCGTTGGCGTTCTCCGATACCGGCGCAGTTTGCGGCAGATTGCCAATCAACTTATCCCAGTCGACGCTATCCTCGGTGAAGATTTTGCCATCCAGCACGCGGGTGACAATCTCCGACACCGCCAGGAAGCTGCTCGGCTGGTTAATCACCAGCGGCGCACCCTGATGCGGCGCTTTCATGCCGAAGAACTTAATCGCCGTCGGCACGTTGGTAATCGACGGGCTTGGAATATCGCGCAGGCCAGAGACCTGCATCTTATCCCCCTGCAACGCCGCGCCGTGCTCCGGCACCAGCACCACCATCACTTTGCGCCCGGACTTATCCAACTGCGTAAAGAAGGCATCCAGCTCATCAAACAGCTTCTGCGCCCGCAGTTTGTAATCCGCCGTTTTGCGATCGCCCGGATAGTGGTTGCCATCATGTAGCGGCAGCAGGTTATAGAAGGTGGCGGTCGGTTTGCCCTGCTTGAAGCTGTCTGACTCCATCCAGCGGTTAAGCACCGCGGTATCGTCAAAAATCGGCGAGCCGTCAAAGGAGAGCAGCGTCGGCGGCAGCCCCGCCTGGTTCATCAGCGGTGCCTGCATGCCGCCATTGTCGCGCACCTCTTTCAGGAAGCCGCCGAACTCGCCGTTATGATCCATCATCAGCTGCTGGGTAAAGCCGAGTTTCGACAGGTTATCAAAGAGATAACACTGATTATTCGCCTGCTGATAGAGATTCTTGTGCGATGGCTGACCGCAGCTGGCGCGCAGCAGACGGATCGCCGCCGGGCCGCTGTAGGCGGTTGCCGAGTTAAAGTTTTTAAACTCAATATCGAAGTGCGACCAGAGCGGGTGCGACGCCAGACCGGCGGCTTCAATATCGGCCCACGACAGGGAGCAGATATTAATAAACAGCAGATCGAACGGCTGCGCATCGGCAGGCAGCTGCGTCGGGAATGTTGTTTGACGCTTCTCTTCCGCCGCATAGAAGCTGGCGAGCCATGCGTTGAGGTTTTCCGAGGTTGGCGGGGCCGTTTGCGCCGGAATATCGCCGACTACCGGCGTATTGCCCGCAGCCGCCACCGTTGCTGCCTGCGAACCGCCGGTGGTGGTGACCGTGGTAGTCGGCTGGCCGCCGGGCCAGAGATTAAAGGCCGGGCCGGTTAAGGTCAGCACGTTCAGCCAGATCATGATCGCCACCACGAACACCGTGACGCGAATCCACTGCGACAAGAAGAGCCACGCCACCAGCAGCACAAACACCGCGCCAATCATCTGCCAGTTGATAAAGCGCGTCACCAGGTCGAGCAGATAATCGGCGCTAAAGCCCGCCACCTGCGTGCCCTGGCTCATCATACTTTCAAGCCCCGGCAGCCAGGTGTCGTGCCAGAAGAGCGCAAAGCCGAGCGGGATTGCCACCCAGTGGCGCAGGCGATGCAGGCTCAGGCGCGGCAGCGGCACCAGCAGAAAGGCCATAAACACCAGGTTCAGCATCGGGTGGAAATTAAGATAGCCGGCCCACAGCAGGCCAAACTTCACCAGGAAGTAGAAGTTCCAGCCGGAAAGGCCGCGCCAGTATTGCCACAGCGGCGACGGCGCAGAAGAGGGGATCGTATTATTTGTCATGTTTACGGTCTGCCTTGGCGTGCGGATCCCTGCGTAAAACGCCAATCGGTTTTACATAGCGGGGTTTAGTAAAAGTTAAACGGAGCGCGGTACGTAACGGGCGCTGCCAGTGGCGCGCAAGGTAGCCCAGCGGAAAGAAGATCAGCGCGCAAAGCACGATAAGCTGAATAATATCGCTGATTGACATCATGAGGAGGGCTCCGTCACATCGCTTAATAACCGGTGCGGTTGGGGGATACGACGCCAGCTGGTGCCATCGTGTTCGGCATTAATCAACTTCTTCTCCTGACGCGTGGCAGGCAGCGGCTTTGAGGCGCGCTCCGGCGGCAGGGCGCGCATCTGCACCACTTCGGCGGCAATCTGGTTATCTTCGAACCACACCATGCGGTTAGAGAAGATATCGCCCGTCGGCAACGGGAAGATGTGGTTCAGCGCGGTATCAAGATCGTTAACCCGGCAGAAAGACAGGAAGAGCACCAGCCGGTTGTCGCTCATGCTGACGATATCGCCGACGCGGTTTGGCCGACAGAGCGTTAGCGCCTGCTCAACGCGAATGCCCGGCACCGGGCGCAGCGCCACCAGCACCCCTTTGCCATCCGGCGGCAGCAGCGTGTTGTTGACCATATTGCTCACCGCATCGCAAAACACCTCCCACGGCTGGAAGCCGCGCAGCTTCAGCGGTTGCGTCATCGACAGCAGGGTGGAGATATCTTCCGGCACCAGCCGCGTAAACTGCTGACCCTGTACGCTCTCAATCAGCGTTAAGCAGCGCGACAGCGGCGCGTTCCACGGGATCACCATATTCGCCCCGCAGCCGAGCAGCAGGCGCTCATCGGTGGCGCGCAGGCTGGCGATGGTTTCACGCACGATAATTTTGAGATTGTTGCCGCGCTGGCGGCGCAGAGTGTGGATCTGGCGCGCGAGGCCGTCGATTTGGCTATTCTGCGCGAGGACGAAAATCAGCGTCGCTGCCTGGCTGGCGCGCGCCTCTTCAAATAGTGCCTCGTTGGTGGCAAATACCGACCAGTGTTCCGAGAGCGGCGGCGCGCCCTCCAGCACGGCGACATTACTTAAAACCCGTTTTTCATCGCTGCGTGGCTGAACGGAGGCCTCTTCCTGTTTGGCTAATTGCCACTGCCCCTCAACTTCGGTGAGCAGTAATTGCTGACGAGCGCTGATGCCTTTTTCATTACACCACCACGCTACATCATATAGCGGAATGCCATTTTGATAACGCAGGCTCGCCAGACCAAAAAGCGAGCGATATTCACTCATCAGAATCGAGGATTGCTTGTCGTTGTTGCTGCCAGGGTTAATTACCACCAGGGTGCAGTTATTATATTTCGCCCAGGCGTAAGTTTTTTCTAACCATTTACGTAATTTAGGGGCGGGAATATTCTGCCAGGCATTATTCGCACAGAGCAGGAACACTAAATATTTGTCCGGGTCAATAGAGCTGAGCAAATCGCGGGTGAAAAAGTATAGACTATTCTCCTCTTTTGGCATGGAGAAGAGCTCGATTTTTTCCGGGCCGTGATTTTTATCTAATTTAATGAGGTTTTGCAGGTCGTGACCCATGCCCGCTACCGCGACTTTCGCCGCTTTATCCTGCGCGGCAAGGGTTTGATTAAGCAGGCTCAGTGCGTCCTGTTCACGGTCGGTATTTAGCCACCAGACCCCGCCCACAGGCATGTGACGCAATTCGTCCCATAATGATTGGATGCCGATAGAAAATATGGGGTTCACGGTGTCCCTCTTGCAGCGAATTTATCTGTAACTCAGTTTACTAGCGAAAGCCGAGAAATAAACCTAACATTGAAATTAAAGAACATCAGATTTAGCATGTAAACGCATTTTCTTGGGCACGATGCCTTGTGACTTCTTACATCATTTTATATGCAACTGGGATCGGGCCAACATGAAAAAAAATGAACCCGTTACGCAATCTGACCCGACTCTGGGTTACACATTCCAGAACGATTTTTTGGTGCTTAGCCGGGTATTTTCCCTGCCTGAAATCGACTATGCCGATATTTCCCAGCGCGAACAACTTGCCGCCGCGATTAAGCGCTGGCCGCTGCTGGCTGAATTAGCCCGTCAACAATAAAGGACCCGTGGATGACCATCTTGGGACTACAGGGGATCCGTGGTGGCGTGGGGACGACCTCGATCACCGCGGCTCTGGCCTGGTCACTGCAACTCTTAGGTGAGTCGGTGCTGGTAATTGATGCCTGCCCGGATAACCTTCTGCGCCTCTCATTTAATGTCGAGTATGAGAACCCAACCGGCTGGGCGCGGTCACTGCTGGACGGCAACGAGTGGCGTGATGCCGGCATGCGCTACACCACCCAGCTCGATCTGCTGCCGTTTGGCCGCCTGGCAGCCAACGAGTGGGAGAATGCCGCGCAGCTTGACGCGGTGGCTGCACAGCTGACCTCCGCACTGAAAGGGTTAACAACCCAGCAGCACTATCAATGGGTGCTGATTGACCTGCCGCACGGCGTATCACCGCTGGCGCGGCACTTTATCGATCTCTGCGACAATCTTTTTACCATTATCAAACCCGATACCAACTGCCATGTGCGCCTGCACCAGCAGCCGCTGCCCACCGGCGCGCATCTGTTAATTAACGATCTGCGTATTGGCAGCCAGTTGCAGGACGATCTCTGGCAGGTGTGGCTGCAAAGCCAGCCGCGCATGATGCCGATGGTGATCCACCGCGATGAGGCGATGGCGGAGTGCCTGGCGTCGAAGCAGCCGCTCGGCGAGTACCGCAGCGATGCGCTGGCGGCAGAAGAGATCCTGACGCTTGCCAACTGGTGTCTGCTCCATTTCGCGCCTGCTGCACAGGGGAGTGAGGCATGATTCGCCTTGCCACCTGGCTGCTTATTCCGCCAGTGGGCGCGCGGTTGAACGCGCGCTATCAGCATTATCGCGACCATGGCGCACCGCGCTTTAGCGCCGCATTGGGCTGTTTCTGGGCGATCCTCGCCTGGATGTTTATCCCGCTGGAGCACCCGCGCTGGCAGCAGCTGCGCGCGCAGCAGAACCACTGGTTTCCGCATATCGATCCCGACCGTCCGCGCCCGCTCGACCCGGCGCGCTACCTGATTCAAACTCTGTGGCTGATGGTGACGCTCCCGCTGGGCGCGCCGAGATCGCCGCGTCGCCAGCACTTTGCCCGTCTTCGCGTGCTGCGCGGGCGCTGGCATAACTTCCTTGAAACGCTGCCGGAGCGCATGACGCAGCGCACCGGTCATCTCGACGCTAAAAAAGAGCTGGGGCACATAAACCCGAAAGTGCGGCGCATTATTCTTGGCACGGTGGTGGTCTTCTCGTTCCTGCTCGCCATTTTATGTATTACTCAGCCCTTTAACCCGCTGTCGCAATTCGTCTTTTTGATTCTGCTGTGGGGCGTGGCGCTGCTGGTGCGGCGCATTCCGGGGCGCTTCTCGGTGCTGATGCTGGTGGTGCTCTCCCTGACGGTCTCCTGCCGCTACATCTGGTGGCGCTACACCTCGACCCTCAACTGGGACGACCCGGTCAGCCTGGTGTGCGGCCTGGTGCTGCTGTTTGCTGAAACCTATGCGTGGATTGTGCTGGTGCTCGGCTACTTCCAGGTGATCTGGCCCCTTAACCGCCAGCCGGTACCGCTGCCGAAAGATATGTCGCTCTGGCCGTCGGTCGATATTTTTGTCCCGACCTACAACGAAGATCTCAACGTGGTGAAAAACACCATTTACGCCTCGCTGGGTATCGACTGGCCGAAAGATAAGCTCAAGGTCTGGATTCTGGATGATGGCGGCCGCGAAGAGTTTCGCCAGTTCGCCAAACAGGTCGGCGTTGAGTACATTGCCCGTACCAGCCATGAGCATGCGAAAGCGGGCAACATCAACAACGCCCTCAAGTATGCCAAAGGGGAGTTCGTGTCGATTTTCGACTGCGACCACGTGCCGACGCGCTCCTTCCTGCAGATGACGATGGGCTGGTTCCTGAAAGAGAAAAAGCTGGCGATGATGCAGACGCCGCACCACTTCTTCTCGCCGGATCCGTTTGAACGTAACCTTGGGCGTTTTCGTAAAACGCCAAACGAAGGCACGCTCTTTTACGGCCTGGTGCAGGATGGCAACGATATGTGGGATGCCACCTTCTTCTGCGGCTCCTGTGCGGTGATCCGCCGTGGGCCGCTGGACCAGATTGGCGGCATTGCGGTTGAGACGGTAACGGAAGATGCGCACACCTCGCTGCGTCTGCACCGCCTCGGCAATACCTCTGCTTATATGCGTATTCCGCAAGCGGCGGGGCTGGCGACCGAGAGCCTCTCGGCGCATATTGGCCAGCGTATCCGCTGGGCGCGCGGCATGGTGCAGATTTTCCGCCTCGATAACCCGTTGATGGGCAAAGGGCTGAAGTTTGCCCAGCGGCTCTGCTACGTCAACGCCATGTTCCACTTCCTGTCGGGCATTCCACGGCTTATCTTCCTGACCGCGCCGCTGGCGTTTCTGCTGCTGCATGCCTACATCATCTATGCCCCGGCGATCATGATCGCGCTCTTCGTGATGCCGCATATGGTGCACGCCAGCCTGACCAACTCAAAAATCCAGGGCAAGTTCCGTCACTCCTTCTGGAGTGAGATCTACGAAACGGTGCTGGCGTGGTATATCGCACCGCCAACGCTGGTGGCGCTGATCAACCCGCACAAAGGGAAGTTCAACGTTACCGCTAAAGGCGGGCTGGTCGAAGAGGAGTATGTCGACTGGGTGATCTCGCGGCCCTATATCTTCCTCGTGCTGCTCAACCTGCTCGGCGTGGCGGTCGGCATCTGGCGCTACTTCTACGGCCCGGAAAATGAAATTCTCACGGTTTTCGTCAGTATCGCGTGGGTCTTCTACAACATGGTGATCCTCGGCGGCGCGGTGGCGGTGTCGGTGGAGAGCAAACAGGTACGCCGCGCGCACCGCGTGGAGATGACCATGCCCGCGGCGATTGCCCGTGAAGATGGGCATCTCTTCTCCTGTACCGTGCAGGACTTCTCTGACGGCGGTCTGGGCATCAAGATCAACGGCCAGGCGCAGGTACTGGAAGGGCAGAAGGTGAGCCTGCTGCTTAAACGCGGCCAGCAGGAGTACGCCTTCCCGGCGACCGTAGCGCGCGTCAACGGCAATGAAGTGGGTCTGCAACTGCTGCCGCTGACCACCAAACAGCATATCGATTTTGTGCAGTGTACCTTCGCCCGCGCCGATACCTGGGCGCTATGGCAGGACAGCTTCCCGGAGGATAAACCTCTGGAGAGCCTGCTGGATATTTTAAAACTGGGTTTCCGCGGCTACCGCCATCTCGCGGAATTTGCTCCATCGTCCGTCAAAGTGATTTTCCGCTCGCTCACCGCGCTGGTGTCCTGGGTGGTGTCATTTATTCCGCGCCGCCCGGAACGGAATGTGGCCGTGCAGCAACCGATGACGTGATTGGCTTAACAATGATGAATACGCGATGAAAAGAAAATTATCCTGGATGTGTGCAGTGGCAGTGGGGATGAGCACGCTGGCCCCAATGATGACCCACGCAGCGCCTGCGCAACCCGCGCCAAGCGTGCCCGCCGTCGCGCCAGCGACTCAACCGGTGGTCACGCCTGCGCCGGGAGAGACGGAGAGCGTTACGCCAACCATGCCGACTGAAGGCCAGACTGTCATTGGCCAGGTGATGCCTGGCGTGCAGGGGGCGAATGCGCCCGTGGTGGCCGCCAATGCGCCGTCGCGCGATGTGAAGCTCACCTTCGCCGAGATCGCGCCGCCGCCAGGCAGCATGGTGCTGCGCGGTATCAACCCGAATGGCGGGATTGAGTTCGGTACGCGTAGCGATGAAGTGGTCTCGAATGCGGTGCTCAACCTCGAGTACACGCCGTCGCCGTCGCTGTTACCGGTGCAGTCGCAGCTGAAGGTCTATCTCAACGATGAGCTGATGGGCGTGCTGCCGGTGACTAAAGAGCAGCTGGGTAAGAAAACCCAGGCGCAGATGCCGATCAACCCGCTGTTTATCACCGACTTTAACCGTGTGCGGCTGGAGTTTGTCGGCCACTATCGCGACGTGTGTGAAAACCCGGCCAGCTCAACGCTGTGGCTCGATATCGGGCGCAGCAGTTCGCTGGATCTCACCTACCAGAAGCTGTCGGTGAAAAACGATCTCTCCCACTTCCCGATCCCGTTCTACGACCCGCGCGATAACCGCCCGCTGACCTTGCCGGTAGTCTTTGCCAGCGCGCCCGATATCGCGCAGCAGCAGGCGGCGGCGATTGTCGCTTCGTGGTTCGGTTCACGCACCGGCTGGCGCGGGCAGACCTTCCCGGTCTCCTATAACGCGCTGCCGGAGAGCAACGCCATTATCTTTGCCACCAACGATAAGCGTCCTGATTTCCTTAAAGATTTGCCGCCGGCGAAGGGGCCGACCATCTCAATGGTTAACCACCCGAACAACCCTTACCTGAAGCTGCTGGTGATCAGCGGGCGTGACGATAAGGATCTGCTGCAGGCGGCGAAAGGCATTGCCCAGGGCAATGTGCTGTTCCGCGGCGAGAGCGTGACGGTGGATGAGGTGAAACCGCTGCTGGCCCGCCAGCCTTACGATGCGCCAAACTGGGTGCGCACCGACCGCGCGGTGACCTTTGGCGAGCTGAAAGGCTACGAAGAGCAGTTGCAGGCGACCGGCCTGCAGCCCTCGTCCATCAACCTGTCGCTGAACCTGCCGCCGGATCTCTATCTGCTGCGCAGCACCGGCATCGACATGAACCTCAACTATCGCTATACCGCGCCGCCGACCAAAGATGGCTCGCGGATGGATATCAGCCTGAATAACCAGTTCCTGCAATACTTCAACCTGACCGGCACCCAGGAGAGTAACAACCTACTGCTGCGTCTGCCGGTGCTGCAAGGGCTGCTCGACAGCAAAACTGATGTCTCCATTCCGGCGCTGAAACTCGGCGCGGTGAACCAGCTGCGCTTCGATTTCCAGTATATGAACCCGATGCCGGGCGGCACGATTGATAACTGCGTTACTTTCCAGCAGGTGCCGAACCGCGTGGTGATTGGCGATGACTCCACCATCGACTTCTCGAAGTATTACCACTTCCTCGCGATGCCGGATCTGCGTGCTTTTGCTAATGCGGGCTTCCCGTTCAGCCGCATGGCGGATCTGTCGCAAACCATCGTTGTGACGCCGCCGCAGCCGACGCCGGCACAGGTCTCCACGCTGCTTGACTCGTTGGGCACGGTAGGCGCGCAGACCGGTTTCCCGGCAATTAACGTGCAGTTAACCAGCGATGGCAACCAGATCAAGGATAAAGACGCCGATATCATGATTATCGGTGCCATTCCGCCTGAGCTGAAAGATGATAAGCATATCGATCTGCTGGTGAATGCCGCGCAGAGCTGGGTAAAAACCCCGCTGCGCCAGACGCCGTTCGCCTCGATTGTGCCGGATGCCGCCGACCGCCAGGCCGATACGCAAACCGGCATTACTTCTGATGGCCCGATGGCGGCGATTATCGGCTTCCAGTCACCCTACAACGACCAGCGTAGCGTGGTAGCGCTCCTTGCTGACAGCCCGCGCGGTTATGAGTTGCTGAACGGCGCGATTAACGACAGTGGCAAGCGCGCGGCGATCTACGGCTCGGTGACGGTGATCCGTGAATCGGGGGTAAATGGCCTGCGCGTTGGCGATATTTATTATGTTGGCCACCTGCCGTGGTTTGAGCGCATCTGGTACGCGCTGGCGAACCATCCGGTGCTGCTGGCGGTGCTGGCTGCGGTCTGTGTGGTGTTGATGGCGTGGGTGCTGTGGCGCCTGCTGCGTATCATCAGCCGCCGCCGTCTTGACCCTTCGGATCATGAGTAAACGGTAATGAAAAGCGTACGCTGGGTGGTGATGGCGATGCTGGTGATGGCGGCGATGAACGTTCGCGCCGCCTGTAACTGGCCGGCCTGGGACCACTTTAAACAGGCCTATATCAGCGACGGCGGGCGCGTTATCGACCCGAGCGATTCGCGCAAAATCACCACCTCGGAAGGGCAGAGTTATGCGCTCTTCTTCGCGCTGGCGGCTAACGATCGCGCCATGTTCGATAAAGTTTTGCGCTGGACCGAAGATAATCTCGCCGACGGCTCGCTGAACAAGCAGCTTCCCGCCTGGCTGTGGGGCAAGAAGGCTGATAACGGCTGGGAAGTGCTCGACACCAACTCCGCGTCTGATGCCGATATCTGGATCGCCTGGTCGCTGCTGGAGGCGGGCAGGTTGTGGAAAGAGGATCGCTACAGCCAGTTGGGTAAATCCCTGCTGTCGCGGATTGCGAAAGAGGAAGTGGTGACGGTGCCGGGGCTCGGTTCCATGCTGCTGCCGGGTAAGGTCAGCTTCGCTGAACCGACAACGTGGCGCTTTAATCCGAGCTACCTCCCGCCGCAGCTGGCGAGCTACTTCACCCGCTTTGGCGCGCCGTGGTCGACGCTGCGTGAAACCAACCTGCGCCTGCTGCTGGAGACCGCGCCGAAAGGCTTCTCGCCGGACTGGGTACGCTATGAGAAGGGTAAGGGGTGGCAACTACAGCCAGGTAAAACGCTGGTCAGCAGCTACGATGCCATCCGCGTCTATCTCTGGGTCGGTATGATGAACGATGCCGATCCGCAGAAAGCGCGCCTGCTCAACAAACTGAAGCCGATGGCGACCGCCACCATTAAAAATGGCGTGGTGCCGGAGAAGGTGGATGTTGCCAGCGGGCAGATCCGCGGCGATGGCCCGGTCGGTTTTTCCGCCTCGATGCTTCCCTTCTTGCAGGATCGTGACGCACAGGCCGTGCAGCGCCAGCGCGTTGCTGACCACTATCCCGGCGATGATGCCTACTTCAGTGCGGTGCTGACGCTGTTCGGCCAGGGCTGGGATCAACACCGTTTTCGTTTCACCCCTCGCGGTGAGTTACAACCTGACTGGGGCGCGGAATGCACAAGTTCGTCGTAAGTTTTCTTTGTGTTTCAATCGGCCTCTCGCTGGCACCTGCCGTCGGGGCGGCCGAGCCGACCAGCGCGCAGCAGCAGTTGCTGTCGCAGGTGCGTCTGGGTGAAAGCGCCCGCCGCGAAGATCTGGTGCGCCAGTCGCTCTATCGCCTTGAACTGATCGACCCCGATAACCCTGAAGTGGTGGCGGCGCGTATGCGCTATCTGCTGCGCCAGGGCGACAGTGCCGGTGCGCAGAAACAGCTCGACCGCTTAAAGCAATTGGCACCGGACTCCAGCGCCTATAAAGCGTCGGTTACCACCATGGCGCTCTCCTCGGCTGAAGGCCGCCAGGCGCTGCAACAGGCGCGTTTACAGGCCACCACTGGCCACACGCAGGAGGCGATTGCCGCCTATGACGCGCTGTTTAAAGGCAACCCGCCGGAAGGTGATATCGCCGTTGAGTACTGGCTGCTGGTGGCAAAAGTGCCGGCGCGCCACAACGAGGCGGTCAGCCGATTGCAGGCGCTGAACAGCCGTAACCCCGGAAATGCGCAGTTGCAGGGCGGCCTGGCGCAGATGCTGTTTGCCGACGGGCGCGATGCCGAGGGCTACGCGCTGCTGGAGGAGATGGCGAAATCGAACGCCGGGCGCGACACCGCAGCCGGGCTCTGGTATCAGCAGATCCAGCGCATGCCGGTCAGCGATACCAGCGTGAAAGCATTACAACATTTTCTGACTCTCTTCTCCGCTGGCGACACGGTCGATAACGCCCGTTCCCTGCTGGCGGCGCAGCAAAAACAGCTGGCTGACCCGGCGTTTCGCGCCCGTGCCACCGGCCTTGCGGCAGTCGATGCCGGGCAGGGTGGGAAAGCGATTGGTGAGCTACAGCAGGCGGTTAATGCTAACAGTGCCGACAGCGAAGCCGTCGGCGCGCTGGGCCAGGCTTATTCCCAACGCGGCGATCGCGCCCGCGCGGTGGCGCAGTTTGAAAAAGCGATCGCCATGGATCCGAATAGCGGCAATCGCAGCAAGTGGGACAGCCTGCTGCAAACTAACCGCTACTGGCTGCTGATCCAGCAGGGCGATGCGGCGTTAAAAGCCAATAATCCGGCGCAGGCCGAGCGTTACTACCAGCAGGCAAGGGCGACGGATAACAGCGACAGCTATGCGGTACTCGGCCTCGGAGACGCGGCGGCGGCGCGCAAAGATAGCGCGGCGGCAGAGAGCTTCTACCGCCAGGCGCTGCGCATGGACAGCGAAAACACCAATGCCGTGCGCGGGCTGGCCAATATTTACCGCGCCGAGTCGGCGGAAAAAGCCGAAAGCTTTATCCACTCCCTTAACGCCAGCCAGCGGCGCAGCATCGACGATATTGAACGCGGCCTGACCAATGACCGCTTAGCGCAGCAGGCCGAAGCGCTGGAGAGCAAAGGCGAGTGGGCGCAGGCCGCCGCGCTGCAACGCCAGCGGCTCGCGCTCGATCCGGGCAGCGTCTGGATCACCTACCGGCTGGCGAGCGATCTGCGCCAGGCCGGGCAGGCGGGTGAAGCAGACAACCTGATGCGGCAACTGGCGACACAGAAAGCGGGCGATGCGGAGCAGGTTTACGCCTACGGGCTCTATCTCTCCGGCACCGAGCGGGCACAGGCGGCGCTAAATCACCTCAACACGCTGCCGAAGGCGCAGTGGAACAGCAATATCCAGGAGCTGGCCGACCGGCTGCAAAGCAACCAACTGCTGGATCGGGCGAACCGCCTGCGCGACAGCGGCCACGAAGATGAGGCCATCGCGCTGTTAACCCAGCAGCCAGCGAGCACGCGGCTCGATTTAACCCTTGCCGACTGGGCGCAGCAGCGCGGTGATGCCACCGAGGCGCAGGATTACTATCAGCGCGCGCTCAAGCGGGAACCGGCTAACGAAGAGGCCCTGCTCGGGCTGGCTGAACTCTATGCCTACAGCGGCAATCCGCTAGCGGCGCGGGCGCAGCTGGCGAAACTGCCTGCGGCCTCAGCCAGCGGTGAACCGCCCTCGATCAATACCCAGCGGCGACTAGCGCTGGTAGAGAATCAGCTTGGCGATAGCGCCAGTGCACAACGTATTTTCAGCGCCATTGTGCCGCAGGCCAAAGCACAGCCGCCGTCGATGGAGAGCGCGCTGGTGCTGCGCGATGCCGCACGGTTTGAGGCGCAGAACGGCGCGCCGCAACAGGCGCTGGAGCACTATAAAGAGGCGATGGTCGCCGCAGGCATTACGCCGCAGCGCCCTGCCGATAACGACACCTTTACTCGCCTGACGCGCAACGACGAGCGCGATGACTGGCTCAAGCGCGGCGTGCGCAGCGATGCGGCGGATCTCTATCGCCAGCAGGATCTCAACGTCACGCTGCAACATGAGTACTCCGGCTCCAGCGGCACCGGCGGCTATTCCGATTTGAAAGGCCACACCACCATGTTGCAGGCGGATACGCCGCTGGCGGACGGGCGGCTGTTGCTGCGCGCCGACATGGTGGATATGGATGTTGGTACCTTCAGCCAGAATGCCGATGGTACTTACAGCCCGAACTTTGGTACCTGTGGAGACATTGATTGCGTGGGCGGTAACCGCCATCAGTCCGATCGCGGCGTCAGTATTGGCGCAGGCTGGCGTAACGAACGCTGGGGGATGGATATCGGCACCACGCCGATGGGCTTTAACGTTGTCGATGTGGTTGGCGGCGTGAGCTACAGCGGGGATGTCGGGCCGCTCGGTTACACCGTTGATCTGCACCGTCGCGCTATCTCCAGCTCGCTGCTGGCCTTTGGCGGGCAGAAAGATCCCAACACCGGGAAAACCTGGGGCGGGGTGCGCGCCAACGGCGCTACGCTGAGCCTCAGTTACGATAAAGGTGAAGCGAACGGCGTCTGGGCAAGCCTCGGCGCGGATACGCTGCAGGGGAAAAACGTCGACGATAACTGGCGCGTGCGCTGGATGACCGGCTACTACTACAAGCTGATTAACGAGAATAATCGGCGCGTTACCGTCGGCCTGAATAACATGATCTGGCACTACGACAAAGACCTGAGCAACTACACGTTGGGCCAGGGCGGTTACTACAGCCCGCAGGAGTACCTCTCGTTCGCGGTGCCGGTGCTGTGGCGCCAACGCACGGAGAACTGGTCGTGGGAGCTGGGCGGTTCCGCGTCGTGGTCTCATTCGCGTAACAAAACCATGCCGCGCTATCCGCGTTTAGATCTCATTCCGTCAGAATTCCGCAATCGCGCACGTGATATCCCTGAGAGCGGAAGCCACAGTAACGGCTTTGGTTATACGGCGCGGGCGCTGGTCGAGCGGCGGGTGACCAACAACTGGTTTGTCGGTGCGGGTATTGATATTCAGCAGGCGAAAGATTACACCCCAAGCCACGGGATGATTTATGTGCGCTACTCCGGCGCGGGCTGGCAGGGCGACATGGATATGCCGCTGCAACCGCTGGTACCGCAGGCCGACTGGTAAAAATAGACTATTCCTGGCGGAAGATTGCCGCGCATCGGCTGCGTTGCGCGGCGGTTAATCGCATAATATTCAAAAGGTTATTACCTCTTTTTGCGCCACTCGCGGGCCAATGAGAATCTGCGTAGCCCCTTATCTTAATCGCCCTGCGATAGAGTATACTCTGGCGGCAGAGTCATCCTGACCCATCCTCTGCGCCGATTGTTTCTCTGGAGAGTGATTTTGCGTGTTAGCCGTTCTTTAACCATCAAACAAAT
Source organism: Kosakonia sp. S57 (assembly GCF_016516575.1). NCBI lineage: Bacteria > Pseudomonadati > Pseudomonadota > Gammaproteobacteria > Enterobacterales > Enterobacteriaceae > Kosakonia > Kosakonia sp. S57. Next base: position 26,243 of record NZ_JACVUL010000017.1, read on the forward strand.
GGCCATGGTTGCTGTTGTCTCCATGTTCTTTGTGCTTATTTTTTGCGTTATTTTGCTGTTCCATTTCCTGCAGCAGAATCGCTATAACACGGCTACGCAACTGGAAAGCATCGCCCGCTCTGTGCGCGAACCCCTCTCGGCAGCAATTTTAAAGGCGGATATTCCTGAAGCCGAAGCGATCATCAAACAGATTAAACCCGCCGGGGTGGTAAGCCGCGCCGACGTGATGCTGCCCAACCAGTTCCAGGCGCTGCGCATGCGCTTTATTCCCGAGCGCCCGGTGCCGGTGACCATTACCCGCATGTTTGAGTTGCCGATCCAGATTTCACTGCCTATCTACTCGCTTGAGCGCCCGGTCAACCCGCAGCCGCTGGCTTACCTTGTGTTACAGGCAGACTCTTATCGCGTTTATAAGTTTGTGATCAGTACCCTGTCGACGTTAGTGACGGCTTACTTACTGCTGACGTTAATGCTGACCGTGGCGCTCACCTGGTGTATCAACCGGCTGGTGATGCATCCGCTGCGTAAAATCGCCCGCGAACTGGATGAGATACCGCCGCAGGCGCTGCCTGGCCACCAGTTGCCGCTGCCGCGCCATCATAAAGATGATGAAATTGGCCGCATCGTGCGCAGCTATAACCGCAACCAGCAGCAGCTACAGCATCAGCAGGAGGAGAGCCATACGCAAACGGTGCGCTTCCCGGTCTCTGAATTGCCGAATAAAGCCGTCCTGCTGGCGCTGCTTGAGCAGGCCGTCACCGCCGATGCGCGCGCGGCGCTGTTGATAATCTCCAGCGACACCCTGCGCGACACCGCCGGGGTGCTGCATGAAGATCAGCGTGAAGTGCTGCTGCTGACGCTGGTGGAGAAGCTCAAATCGGTGCTGTCGCCGGGTATGCTTCTGGCGCAGCTTAATATCAGCGATTTTGCCCTCTTCGCGCCCGCCATTCAGCAGCCCTGGCAGGCGATGAAATTAAGTAAGCAAGTGCTCACTGTTATTAACGAGCGTGTGCCGCTGAAGGGCATTCAGTTGCGCCCTCACGCCAACCTTGGGGTGGCAATGACGGGCAGCACGCTCTCTGCTCAGACGCTTATGCAGCAGGCCACTTCCGCGCTTGCCGCCGCCCAGCGAAATGGTAAAAACCAGATCCACTTCTTCGATGCGCAGCAGCGCGAAGCGGCTCATAACTGGCTGTCGCAGGAAGCTGACCTTCTCTCTGCTCTTGAGCAGCAGCGTTTTGCGCTCTGGCTGCAACCGCTGCGCGCGCAGCCGGATAGCGAAGTGGTCAGCGCCCGTGCGCTGCTGCGTTTACGTAAGTCTGATGATAACGAGGTCGCAGACGCCGAACTGTTCGCGCAAATCGAGGCCTGTGGGCTGACGGGCACAGTGTGCGACTGGATGCTGGAAGAGGCGTGTCACCTGCTGGCCGACTGGCAGGCACGGGGCATTACGCTGCCGCTGGCGGTTGCGCTTCCTGCTGAGGCACTGTTGCAGCAGGCGAATGTTGCCGGTGTTGCTGAGCGGCTGCGCCACTACGATCTTCCGCCTCAGAGTTTGCGTCTCGATATCTGCGAACGTCAGCTCTTTTCCGCTAAGGATGAGGTGGTATCGCCAGATGCCTTTGAGAAGCGCTATCTGGCGGCTGCGGGCGTTGATTAAAATAGTTACTTTGTTACGAGATTGTGCGAGTCAGCTCAAAGTTTTTAACATTCTTGTTTCAGAAACGCCGTAAGCACATTTCTGTCATTCAGGACGGGTGTTATTTTTAATCCGCAGGCTAACCGAAAACCCTATAAAGCCTGAGGTTAATCTCAAGGACACCTTATGAAAACCTCCCTGTTTAAAAGTCTCTACTTTCAGGTCCTGACAGCGATCGCTATCGGTATTTTGCTTGGCCATTACTACCCTGAACTCGGCGCACAGATGAAACCCCTTGGTGATGGCTTCGTGAAGCTCATCAAGATGATCATCGCGCCGGTTATCTTCTGTACCGTTGTTACCGGTATTGCCGGTATGGAGAGCATGAAAGCGGTCGGGCGTACCGGCGCGGTGGCACTGCTCTACTTTGAAATTGTCAGTACGCTGGCGCTGATCATCGGCCTGATTATCGTCAACGTCGTACAGCCTGGCGCGGGGATGAACGTCGATCCTTCCACGCTCGATGCCAAGGCGGTGGCGGTCTATGCCGAACAGGCGCAGTCGCAGGGAATTGTGGCGTTTATTATGGATGTCATCCCGGCGAGCGTAATTGGCGCTTTCGCCAGCGGTAACATCCTGCAAGTGCTGCTCTTCGCCGTGCTGTTTGGTTTTGCTCTGCATCGCCTGGGCCACAAAGGCCAGCTGATTTTTAACGTCATCGAAAGCTTCTCGCAGGTGATTTTCGGCATCATCAACATGATTATGCGCCTGGCACCCATCGGGGCGTTCGGGGCGATGGCCTTCACCATCGGCAAATATGGCGTCGGGTCGCTGGTGCAGCTGGGTCAGCTGATCATCTGCTTCTACGCTACCTGTATTCTGTTTGTGGTGATTGTGCTCGGGACTATCGCCCGCGTCACAGGCTTCAACATCTTCAAATTCATTCGCTATATCCGCGAAGAGCTGCTGATTGTGCTGGGCACCTCATCCTCCGAATCAGCGCTGCCGCGCATGCTGGAGAAGATGGAGCGCCTGGGCTGCCGCAAATCGGTGGTGGGTCTGGTGATCCCGACCGGTTATTCGTTCAACCTGGATGGCACCTCTATCTACCTGACGATGGCAGCGGTGTTTATCGCCCAGGCGACTAACAGCCATATGGATATTTTCCATCAGATCACCCTGCTGGTGGTGCTGCTGCTCTCCTCCAAAGGGGCGGCCGGAGTTACGGGTAGCGGCTTTATCGTGCTGGCGGCAACGCTCTCTGCGGTTGGCCACCTGCCGGTTGCGGGCCTGGCGCTGATCCTCGGTATTGACCGCTTTATGTCCGAAGCGCGTGCGCTGACCAACCTGGTCGGTAACGGCGTGGCGACCATTGTGGTGGCGAAATGGGTTAAAGAGCTGGATGAAAAACAGCTCAACGATACGCTTAATAATCGAACCAGCGCCGCAAAAACGTCAGAAATCTCTTCATAATTTCAAGACTTACGCCCGTAGTCCTTGTCTGACTACGGGCAGCTAAGCATAATTACCCCCTTGCTTCCGTCACAATTCACGCTGAATTTTCGGGATTCTTCACTTCGCGCTGTGACGTTTTGCGTTTCCTGCGGTCTAAAAGCGGAGTGTTTTATGTCTGTCCATTGACCTATGGGCGGCATACTTTTTAACCAGGAATGTTGATTAGGGGTTCTCATGCAGGGCACAAAAATTCGATTGTTAACAGGCGGGTTGCTGATGTTGGCAGCGGCCGGTTATGTGCAGGCAGAGGCGCTCCAGCCCGATCCGGCATGGCAACAAGGCAAGCTGGCGAATGGTTTCCAGTGGCAGGTTCTCTCCACTCCGCAGCGCCCCAGCGATCGTATTGAAATCCGACTCTCGATTGATACCGGCTCGCTCACTGAAAATGCGCAGCAGAGCGGTTTCAGTCACGTTATTCCCCGCGTTGCCTTAACCCATAGCGGCCGCCTCGAACCGGCGCAGGTGCGATCTCTCTGGCAACAGGGTATTGACCCGAAACGCCCGCTGCCGCCGGCGCTGGTCTCCTACGAATACACGCTCTATAACCTCAGCCTGCCGAATAACCGCAGCGATCTGCTGAAAGAGGCGATGGTCTACCTGGCCGATGCCGCCGGGAAACTGACCGTTACCCCAGAGACGGTAAACTACGCGCTGAGCAGCAATGATATGGTCGCGACCTGGCCTGCCGACACCAAAGAGAGCTGGTGGCGCTACCGCCTGAAAGGGTCGCCGCTGCTGAGCCACGATCCGGCGGCAAAAGTGAAAGCGCCGGTCGATGCCGCGCAGCTGAAAGATTTCTATGAAAAATGGTACACGCCGGATGCGATGACGCTGATTGTGGTCGGTAACGTCGACAGCCGCGCGGTCGCCGAGCAGATCACCAAAACCTTTGGCGAACTGAAAGGCAAACGCCATACGCCGACCCCGGTCGCGACGCTTTCGCCGCTGCCGCATCAGCCGGTGAGCCTGATGAGCGAGGCGGTCACCCAGGATCGCCTGTCGATCATGTGGGAGTCGGCCTGGCAGCCGATCCGCGAATCGGCGGAGCTGGAGCGCTACTGGCGGGCAGATTTAGCCCGTGAAGCGCTGTTCTGGCACGTTCAGCAGAGCCTCAACAAGAAAAATGCCAAAGATCTGAGCCTCGGCTTCGACTGCCGCGTGCTGTTCCAGCGCGCGCAGTGCGCCATTAACGTTGATTCGCCAAACGACAAGCTGAACGCCAACACCGGCGTGATTGCGCGTGAGCTGGCGAAAGTGCGGGAAAAAGGGTTGCCGGAAGAGGAGCTGAAGGCGCTGATTGCGCAGAAGTCCCTCGAACTGCAAAAGCTGTTTGCCACTTATGCGCGCGCCGATACCGATATTCTCATCAGCCAGCGGATGCGCTCCCTGCAAAACCAGGTGGTGGATATCGCGCCCGAGCAGTATCAGAAACTGCGCCAGCGTTTTCTCGACAACCTGACGCCGCAGATGCTGAACCAGGATCTGCATCAGCAGCTGTCGCAGGAGATGACGCTGGTGCTGATGCAGCCGAAAGGCGAGCCGGAGCATAACATGCAGGATCTGCAGGCAACGTGGGACGAGGTGATGAAACCGCAGACCGCCGCGCCCGCCGCCGCCAGCGAGGATGTGCGACCGGATGTGTCGGATATCCCGCCGCAGCAGTAAGTGAAAAAAAGCCCTCGTTGTTTAGCGAGGGCTTTTTGCTATTACTCCGGCATTGCCTCGCGCGGGATAATCGCGCCGCGATACTGGATAACGGTGCTGGCGGTAAGATGTCCGCGTTTCGCCGCTTCAGAAGCGTCGCCGCCGGTCAGGCGCACGGCAAGGTAACCGGCGCTGAAGGAGTCGCCCGCTGCTGTGGTATCGATCACCTTCTCTTTCGGCAGCTTCACCGCCGGGATCTCAATCACCGCTTCGCCAGCAATTGCCACCAGGCAGGAGTCCGCGCCGCGCTTGATCACCACTTCACTGACGCCCGCTTGCTGGGTGCGCTCAATTACCGTCTCCACCGGCTGCTCGCCCCAGAGCAGATCTTCATCATCCAGCGTCAGGAAGGCGATATCGGTGCAGGCGAGCATCTGCTGATAGACCTCGCGGGTCTCCTCTTTGCTCGCCCACAGGCGCGGGCGGTAGTTGTTATCGAAAATCACTTTGCCGCCGTTGGCGCGGCACTCTTTCAGCAGTGACAGGAGCTTCGCCCGGCTGCCGGGGCTTAAAATCGCCAGGCTAATGCCGCTCAGGTAGAGGTAGTCGAAGGTCGCCAGTTTTTCGCAAATTTCCGCCGACTGCTCGCTCTCCAGCCAGAATTTCGCCGCCGCTTCGTTACGCCAGTAGTAGAAGGTGCGCTCGCCGCTGCTGTCGGTTTCGATGTAGTAGAGACCCGGCAGACGGTTCTCCATACGCTGCGTCAGGCTGGTATCAACCGCTTCCTGCTGCCAGGCGTCGAGCATCTGCTGGCTGAAGTTGTCGGTACCGAGCGCGGTAACGTAATGCACCGCCAGAGCCGACGGATTGACCTGGCGGGCGATATAAACAGAGGTGTTCAGCGTGTCGCCACCAAAGCCACGGTTAACTTCTGCGCCTTTTTGTGACAGCTCAATCATGCATTCGCCGATGACGGCAATTTTCCTGGACATAGTCGTAACCTGAATCAGATAAATTATCGCTAGTGTGCGATGGGGCTGTTTTGTGGTCAACTATATTAAAACATCGTTCCACTATTTTTTTGAGCTAAGACGTATTACCTGCAATTAGCACGCTATGCTTTTTCCATTTTGCCGGGCAACCCGAGGTAAAGTTCTCAGAACACCCGCCGATAACCTGTTGACGAGTTCCTCCAGATCATCCCCATCGACAGGACAGCAGAAATGACGTTACAGCAGGTCAACACGCCGCCAGACATTCCTCATATGAATGTCGAAAGCTTGCACGAGCACCGTTACTGGCTGCAGTGCGAGCGTGCGTACACTTACCAGCCCATCTATAAAACCGATGGTCGTCTGATGGCGATTGAAGTGCTGACCGTAGTAACTCACCCCTCGCAGCCGGAAAAACGTATCGCGCCCGATCGCTACTTCTCAGAAGTGCCGGTGCGCCAGCGTATTGATGTGGTGCATGAACAGCTTGCGCTGTTGGCGAAGCAGAAAGATTTCTTTGCACAGCACGGCGTGCTGGCGTCGGTGAATGTCGATGGCCCAACGCTGCTGGCGATGCGGCAGTATGGTGACGTCATGGCGCTGGTCGATTCACTGCCGTGGATCCGCTTCGAACTGGTGGAGCATATTGGCTTACCGCAGGACTCGTCGTTTGCTTCCATCTGTGAGATTGGCCCGCTGTGGCTGGATGATTTTGGTACCGGCATGGCCAACTTCTCCGCGCTGAGCGAAGTGCGTTATGACTACATCAAAATCGCGCGGGAGCTCTTTATGATGCTGCGCAAAACGCCGGAAGGGCAGAATCTCTTCACCCTGCTGCTGCAACTGATGAACCACTACTGCCAGGGCGTGATCGTCGAAGGCGTTGAAACGCTGGAGGAGTGGCGCGATGTGCAAAACTCGCCCGCCTTTGCCGCGCAGGGCTATTTCCTCTCGCGTCCGGTTCCGCTGGCCAATCTTGAGAATGTAATACTCGATCTTTAACCGCTGCCCTTTCCGTCAGGTCTACTATCTTTATGAGAGGTAAGGCTTTAAAGGAAAAGGCATATCAATGACAAGAACGAGCAAAATAGTGACGGCGGTGGTGTCGACGCTGCTATTGGTTATTGTGGTGGCCATCGTCATCATTGCGACATTTGACTGGAACCGGCTTAAACCCACCATCAATGAAAAAGTCTCCACTGAGCTGAATCGCCCCTTCGCGATCCGCGGCGATCTCGGCGTTAACTGGGCGCGGCAAAAAGAGGAGACCGGCTGGCGCAGCTGGATCCCGTGGCCGCATATTCACGCCGAAGACATTATTCTGGGTAACCCGCCGGGGATCGATGAGATCACCATGGTGCACCTGCCGCGCGTAGACGCGACGATTTCGCCGTTAGCGCTGTTTACCAAAACCGTTTACCTGCCGTGGATCAAGCTGCAACAGCCCGATGCGCGGCTGATTCGCCGCTCGGAAAAGCTCAACAACTGGACCTTTACCCTCGCGGCGGATGAGAACGCCGATGCCAACGCTAAACCCTCCTCCTGGTCATTCCGTCTCGATAACATCCTGTTTGATAAAGGACGAATCGTCATTGATGACGCGGTAAGCCGCGCTGACCTGACCATTCAGGTCGATCCGCTGGGCAAACCGCTGCCGTTCAGCGAAGTGACCGGTAAAAAGGATGACAGCAACAAAGCGGGCGATTATGTCTTCGGCCTGAAGGCGAAAGGGCGCTACAACGACCAGCCGCTGAGCGGCGAAGGTAAAATTGGCGGCATGCTGTCGCTGCGCAGCGAAACGACGCCCTTCCCGGTGCAGGCGGATTTCCGCTCCGGTAACACCCGCGTGGCGTTTGTCGGCACGGTGAAAGATCCGATGAATATGGGCGGCGTCGATCTGAAGCTGAAGTTTGGCGGCGATTCGCTGGGCGATCTCTATGAACTGACCGGCGTGCTGCTGCCCGATACACCGCCGTTTGAAACGGATGGTCGTCTGGTGGCGAAACTCAATGATGAGAAGGGCGCGGTCTACGACTATCGCAACTTCAACGGCCATATCGGCGAGAGTGATATTCACGGCACGCTGACCTATACCAATGGCAAACCGCGTCCGAAACTGGAGGGCGATGTCGAGTCGCGCCAGCTGCGTCTGGCGGATCTCGGGCCGCTGATTGGCGTCGATTCCGGTAAAGGGGCCGAGCAGTCGAAGAAATCGGAGCAGAAAAAGGGCGAGAAATCGGTGCAGCCTGCCGACAAAGTGCTGCCTTACGATCGCTTTGAAACGGATAAGTGGAACGTGATGGATGCGGATGTGCGCTTTAAAGGCCGCCGCATTGAGCACGGCTCTTCGCTGCCGATTAGCGATCTCACTACCCATATCCTGCTGAAAAACGCCGACCTGCGCCTGCAACCGCTGAAGTTTGGCCTCGCGGGCGGCATTATCTCATCGAACATTCACCTCGAAGGGGATAAGAAGCCGATGCAGGGTAGCGCCACTATTCAGGCGCGTAAGCTGAAGCTAAAACAGCTGATGCCCGATGTTGAGCTGATGCAGAAAACCCTCGGTGAGATGAACGGTGATGCTGAATTCCGCGGCGTCGGCAACTCGGTAGCGGCTCTGCTCGGCACCAGCAACGGTAACCTGAAGCTGCTGATGAACGACGGGCTGATAAGCCGCAACCTGATGGAGATCGTCGGCCTCAACGTCGGGAACTATGTGGTTGGCCAGCTGTTTGGCGATGATGAAGTGCGCGTCAACTGCGCGGCGGCTAACCTCGATCTGGTTAACGGCGTTGCCCGGCCGCAGATCTTCGCCTTCGATACGGAAAACGCGCTGATTAACATTACCGGCACCGCCAGCATGGCTTCGGAACAGCTCGACCTGACCATCAACCCGGAGAGCAAAGGGGTGCGCATCGTGACGCTGCGTTCACCGCTCTATGTGCGCGGCAGCTTTAAAAACCCGCAGGCCGGTGTGAAACCGGGTCCGCTGATTGCCCGTGGCGCAGTGGCGGCGGCGCTGGCAACGCTGGTGACGCCAGCCGCCGCACTGCTGGCGCTTATCTCCCCGTCGGAAGGCGAAGAGAACCAGTGCCAGGCGATTTTGTCACAGATGAAACGCTAAAGGGAAAACCCCTCTCTGGCGACAGAGAGGGGGAATCATCAGAGGGATTGATGCTTGGTTTCGTGGGTCAGCAGCAGGGCGATAAGGGTTAACCCCGCCATTGCCGCCAGGTAGAAGCCGACGTACATCAGGCCGTAGTTCGCCTGCAACCAGGTGGCGATATAAGGCGCTACCGAAGCACCAAGAATCGACGAGACGTTATAGGAGAATGAGGCACCGGTATAGCGCACTTCCGTCGGGAACAGCTCCGGCAGCAGCGCGCCCATCGGGCCGAAGGTTAATCCCATCAGGCTCAGGCCAATCAGCAGATAGGTCATCACCAGCGCCGGGCTACCGGAACCCAGCAGCGGCGGGAAGACGAACAGCGCGAAGAGAATGATGAGCGTAGTGATGACAATCATGCTCTTACGACGCCCATACGCATCCGCCAGCAGACCGGCAATCGGCACCATCACGCCAAAACCAATTACCGCCATCATCAGCATCCACAACACTTCATTGCGCGGCATACCTAAGCCCTGCGGCGAGGTGCTGAAGGTCATCGAATAAACGGTCATGATATAGAACAGCGTATAGGTCGCCAGCATGATAAAGGTGCCCAGCGCCGTCACGCGCACATGTTTTGTCAGCAGCGTGCCAAGCGGGATCTTAACCTGCTTCTTCGCGGCGGCCACTTTGGCGAAGACCGGGGTTTCATGCAGCGAGACGCGAACATAGAGACCAATCAGCACCAGCACGGCGGAGAAGATAAACGGCACGCGCCAGCCCCACTGCATAAACTGCTCATCGGTCAGCAGCCAGGAGAGCAGCAGGAAGGTGCCGTTGGCAAAGAAGAAGCCGATAGGCGCGCCCAACTGCGGGAAGGAGCCATACAGCGCGCGTTTACGCGGCGGCGCGTTCTCGGTCGCCAGCAGCGCTGCGCCGCCCCACTCACCGCCCAGACCTAAGCCCTGACCAAAACGGGCCAGCGCCAGCAGCAGCGGTGCCATCACGCCAATGGTTTCATAACCCGGCAGCAGGCCGATGGCGACGGTAGAGATACCCATGGTCAGCAGCGAAGCGACGAGGGTGACTTTGCGCCCGACGCGATCGCCAAAGTGGCCGAAAACGGCGGAGCCGATAGGGCGGGCAATAAAGGCGATAGCGAAGGTTGCCAGTGATTGCAGCGTGGCTGCGGTGGTGTCGCCCTGGGGAAAGAAGATATGCGGGAAAACGATAACCGCGGCGGTGGCGTAAATATAGAAATCGAAGAACTCAATGGCGGTGCCAATCAGCGAGGCGACGACGACTTTTTTGCGCGAGTTTACCGGGGGATTTTCCTGCTCGTTGTCAAAGGTTGTAGCTGTAGCTTGCATAATGTTTTCTTATTTTTAGGCGAACGAACGAGCATATTAGCCACAGCAAAAGCGTTATTTCAATCTGTAACAAACCCAGCGGGCGGGCAAAAAAGCGGCAAAAAGCGAATAATTTTCAGACCTGTGATTTCACATCTATGAAATGCTTCACACATTTTAGAAGTTAGTGGATAAAACTGGTTTTCGGTTAAATAAAAGTTACGTACTGGATTTTCATGCTGGAATTATGGATCGGGCTGATATTTTCATTCTATCTATCAGCCCGATAGCTTATTTAGCGGTGCGACGACGGCGACCTTCCGGCATCAGTGGGTCATCTTTATACTGCGCGGTGGCAATCCACGCCGCGCAGAAAAGCGTCAGGCGGGCGAAGAAGTAGAAGAACGCCATAAGACCCAGTACCGAGCCAAACGCCGCGCCGGAGGGGGATTTCACCAGCGACGGCAGGGTCCAGGTCATAACGATTTTGATCACTTCAAAGCCAATCGCGGCGATAAACGTACCGCGGATCAGCGCGCGTTTACGCGGACGATGGCGCGGTAGCCGCCAGAAGATCCAGAAGAAGAGCAGGTAGTTGGCGAGCACCGAAATCATCAGGCCAATCAGCCCCCAGGCCGGTTTCAGCCAGTCGATGTAATCAAGGTGCAGCGTGGAGATGATCAGCTCCTGCGCCGCCCCGGCCACCGAGGTGATGGAGAGGGTGATCACCAGCGCCACCAGCAGGCCAATCAGCGAGATAAAGTCGCGGAAGTACTTTACCCAAATCTTCTCTTCGTCCTGCGCGTTACGCTCCCAGACATCGCGCGACTGGGCGCGAATCGCTTCCCGCAGGTTGCCCATCCAGTTCACCCCGGAGTAGAGCGCGATAGCAAAACCAACAATCCCGACGGTCGTACGCTGCTCTACGGCGATGTGCAGCGTATTTTTCAGCGTCGAGGCCATGGTCGGGTCGCTGACGCTTTGCAGGATCTTATTAAAGATGTCCTGCAACAGCGTCGGATGCGAGGCGAGGATAAATCCGGCGGTGGCAAACGAGACCATCATGATGGGGATCATCGACAGAAAGGAGAAGTAGGTGATCGCCGCGCCAAACTGGTTGCCCATCCGATCGTTAAAGCGCTCTGTGGCGCGAATAAGGTGCGCCACCAACGGTTTACGCTGGATCTTCTTTGCCGTATCGGTCACGGCGGCAATCGCCCCGCTATCTTTATCAGAGGTCTCTTTTTCCGGCTTTTCCGGTGTTTCTGCCATCTTCCTGACAGGCTCATACTCAAGGTCTTGCGTGGGACGTTTTTCGACATCTTCCGTTTTCATCAGGTTTTATTTCCTTCTCCTGAATGTGTGGTATGCAGAATTATAGTCGCTACTGGTCGACATAATCCTTCAACACGGTTGAGAGCCACTCCATAAACAGATGTACGCGTCGCGAAAGGTTGCGCCGGTGCGGGTAGATCAGCGAAACCGGCATCGGTTCGGCGCGATATTGCGGCAAGATCTCCACCAGCTTTCCGTTGCGTAACGCCTCGCGCACGCCGACGCGCGGCACCTGAATAATGCCCAGCCCTGCCACACAGGCAGCGTGATACGTTTCGGTACTATTGACAGTGAGGATACCGCCGGTTTTCACCCAGCGCGTCTGCTTATCCAGCCACACTTCAAAGCCCTGCGGGCGCGCACCAATGTTGACCGCGTAATGCACCAGCGCGTGGGAGGAGAGATCCTCCAGCGACTCCGGGTAGCCAAAACGCGTCAGATAATCGGGGCTGGCGCAGTTGATCATCGACAGCCTGCCAAGCTGGCGGGCTATCAGGCCGGAATCCTTCAGCGTGCCGACGCGCACCACGCAATCAAACCCTTCGCGGATCACATCCACCAGCCGATCGCTGCTGCTCAACTCGAGCTCGATGCCGGGATAGTGCTGCAAAAAATCGGGCAACCGCGGAATCACTAAATTTTTCGCCACCGCGACCGGCATATCCACCCGCAAACGCCCGCTGATACTTGAGGGATCGTGCAGGAACATCCCGTCCAGCTCCTCAATATTCGCCAACAGATCTTTCGCCCGCTCGTAATAGACCATGCCATCCTGCGTCAGCTGCACGCGGCGCGTGGTGCGGTGCAACAACTGCGTGCCGAGTTCCGTTTCCAGCGCCTGAATCTGGCGCGACACGCTCCCTTTTGGTAACCCCATCGACTCCGCCGCGTTAGAGAAGCTGGAAAGCTCTGCGACGCGGACAAAAAGCTGCATTGCGTAAATTTTATCCATCACTGTGCACTATTGTTGTTATTTATGAAACAGTAAAGCGTAATTTAGCACCTTTATTGTTTACCGTGCAGCCAATAAGCTTTTTGTTGTGCAGGTTATCAACAAAGAGGAGCTATATATGACACAACCTATCGCAATCGTAACGGGTGGCAGCCGCGGGCTGGGTAAAAACGCGGTATTGAAACTGGCGGCGAGCGGAATCGGCATCATCCTGACCTACAACACCAACCACGCTGAAGCGCAAAAAGTGGTGGAAGAGATTGAGCAAAAAGGGGGTAAGGCGACAGCATTAGCGCTGAATGTCGGCGATATCAGCCAATTTGATGATTTTGTCTCGCAGGTGCAGGAGCGGCTGCAAACTGTATGGCAGCGCGATAATATTGACTATTTAGTGAACAATGCCGGAACCGGCATTCAGGCCGCTTTTGCCGAGACGCGTGAAGCGCAGTTTGACGAGATGGTCAACATCCACTTTAAAGGCCCCTTTTTCCTGACGCAGAAACTGCTGCCGCTGATCAAAAACGGCGGGCGCATTCTGAATGTCTCTACCGGGCTAACGCGCTTTTGCCAGCCGGGACGTGCCAGCTATGCGGCGGTGAAAGGGGCGATGGAAGTGCTGACCCGCTACCAGGCGAAAGAGCTGGGCGAGCGCGGTATTGCGGTAAATATCATCGCACCAGGCGCGATAGCGACCGATTTTAGCGGCGGCGTGGTGCGGGACAACGAGCAGGTTCATCACTATATCGCTTCGCAGACGGCGCTCGGGCGGGTTGGGCAGCCGGATGATATTGGCGATGCGATTGCTGCCTTGCTGAGCGATAAGCTGGCATGGATGACGGCGCAGCGGGTGGAGGTCTCTGGCGGGATGTTCCTGTAATGCGCATAACGCCCGGCAGCGTTAAGGCTACCGGGCGGCCACTTATTCCACCTGGAAGTGCGTGACTTTAACGCGCACGGGCTTCTGCTTTTTATCCAGCGAGCCGCTGATGCCCACCAGATCGTCCGGTGAGAAGGATTTACCTTCAAACACCGCCATCGGAATTTGCACCTGGATATGGCCCGTTTTATCGCGGAACTGATAGAGATCGTTCCCCTCTTTCTTCAGCAAATTGCCACGCAGCGAGACGGACGCGCCGTCATGCAGGCTCTTCGCCTGTTTAACGTTCATGCTGCGCGCATCTTCAATGCCCCGGTAACCGTCATCCATTTTATGTGGCGGCGGCGGGGCTTTATCCGCTTTCAGGCCGGGTGCCTCATCTGCAAATGCTGACATCGAAAAGAGAGCTGCTAAGCAGGCGGAAAGCACGATTTTTTTCATAACTTCTCCTGATTGTTACCAGTACACGACTTTAAGCCTGGCAGAGAGCGGGCAACTGTACAGGCGATTTATCTGTTTTCCTGGTCTTATAAAAAAAACGGCCGCCCTTAAAAAAAATAAATATCGTGAATATTTGGGGCTGTTTTTATTATTCTGAAACAGGTATCACTGATAATCAGCCGCCGCTGAGCTATCTTTTAGCGACTAATAACTAAAGAAAAAATCACCCGCTGACCGGGTCAGCGCAATATGTCTTAAGTTGTACTTAAGGGAAAATAATGACAACTCCTGCCCCTGTTAATACAGGTGAACAGTTTGAAAAATGCATCGCTATTATTCGCCAGGCTTCTGTCGAAATTTTGCTGCTGCTCAATGTGCATTTTGATGAAGGAAAAGATCCGCGCTGGTTTCTGGAACAGCTTGATGTTGCGCGCCTCAGTTTGGGTGGCTGGGGAGCGGTGGCGAAAAGACTCAAACTTAACGATGCGGAGTTAACGCAGTTCACGTTGCAGCTTCGTCACTTGCAACAGCTGGTGCCACGCTATGAGAACGGGCAGAGCGTCACGGAGAACCAGCTTATTGCCGCGCTGCGCTTTATCGCCGCGCTGGAGAACCTGCGTAAAAAGCAGAAGCTGCTGACTTACAGCACCGCGCTCGGCCCTAACGATCCGCTCCAGCAGCAGAGCGGGCTGCAACACCTGCGCGCGATGGAGATGATGATGAAAGGGCTGGTGATGCAGGCGTGGCCCGATGCGGAGCGTCTGCGCAATCACCTGAAAACACAGTTTGGCGCCGATCGCGTGCGCCGCTGGTTGCGCCTCGGCGACCGCAATGATGTGTTAAGCGGCATGCTGTTTAGCGAGCTGGCGCTGCTGCTGGTGGATAAAAAAGAGTATGGTCAGCGCTACGCCAGCCTGTTTAACGATGCGTCCGGCCTGAGCCTGTTTGTCGAACCGCGTAAAACCCTGCAAACCCTGTTAGATGATGTGCGCGAGATCCGCGCCAGCGTTATCGCCGGCAATGCACTGAGTTCTAATCAGTTAGCGATGCTTGAGGGCTACTATCCGCAGATCGCCGGGCCAGTACAGCGCGCCTTTGATGAGGGGCGCGGCAAAATTAACCCCGCGGCGTTACTGAAAGAGGCGGCAGGTGAGTTGGATGCCTACTGGGAGCAGGCGCGCAAAAAGGATCGCGCCGCGGGCGGCGATACGCAGCCGATTCGCGACAGTATTGATAAACCGGCGACCCGCCAGGTGCGCAGCCGCGAAGAGCGTGAACAGATGGTCTCTGGCGTGCTGTGGGGCGCGGTGGGCGTCGTCGCTTTGGTGATTGCGATTGGCGCTTTCTGGCTCTTTATGGGCGGCGTCTCTGCGCCGGTGGCGCGTCAGACTAATATTACGGTGCCCATTGCCGAAGAGCGTCAGAAACCGTCGGCGAAAGAGGAGCTCAGCTCAATGGGGCTGCCGCGGGATGAGAACAACTTCCGCTCGGCTATCGACCGCAACGATACCCGCGTGGTGTCGCTCTTCCTGCGTACCGGAATGAACTGGAAACTCTCCTGGACCGAACATGCGGTGATTTCGGACTACAACGATGTGCTCGATCTGCTGCTGCGCTACCGGTTACAGATGGATGAGAAGCGCCCGTGCCGACGTTTTATTACCACCCTGACCCATGAGATGGTGGCGAACAATAAGCCGCTCACCTCCATCACCAAAAATTACCTGCAGGCGTTTTGCACCACCAAACCGGTGGTCGATCGCCAGCGTTATGAGATGGAGCAGGCGCAGCTGCGTTATGCCGCCAGTCCGAACGATGAGAATCGTAAATGGGCAGAGACGCACACCGCCATTTATAACGCCATTGATTGAGTAAAGGCTGGAAGGTTTGTGTAACCCCGTAGGCCGCCATCAGGCAGGGTTTGCCGATGGCGCTGGCGCTTATCCGGCCTACAGGTTAGCAGGGAGCGGTTTTGTAGGCCTAATAAGGCGTAAGCCGCCATCAGGCGTGATTTGCCGATGGCGCTGGCGCTTATCCGGCCTACAGGTTAGCAAGGAGCGGTTTTGTAGGCCTGATAAGGCGTGAGCCGCCATCAGGCAGGGTTTGCCGGATGGCGATGGTGCTTATCCGGCCTACGGATGTGCAGCGTTATTGCTCTTGCGGCTTGTCGTCCGGCTCGTCCACTTTGGGCTCGCCGTAGAGGCCAATCAAGCGGCGTACTACGCCGTTGGTCCAGCCGAAACCATCCTGCAACGGATACTCACCGCCGCCACCTTCGCGCGGCGTGCTGCTGGCGATATGGTACTTCTCAATCAGCTTATGGTGCTGATGATAGAAAACATTCACCGTCTTCAGCCAGCTGCGGGCAATCTGGTCGCCCAGCTCATCGTTGCCGTAGAGCTTAAAGCCCTGAATCGCCATCCACTGCAACGGTGCCCAGCCGTTAGGTTTATCCCACTGCTCGGCGGTTTCATACTCCGTTGTCAGGATCCCGCCCGGTGTCAGCAGACGGTTGGTAACCGCTTCTGCCAGACGTTCAGCCTGTTCGTGAGTCGCCATGCCGACATAGAGCGGCACAATACTCGCAGCAGAAAAGAGCGCCATCTCCTCGCGACGCCAGTCGTAGTCGCGGAAGCAGCCGCTTTCGTCGTCCCACAGATAGCGGTTGATGGCCGCACGGCGGTCGCTCGCTTTCTGGCGGAACAGCGCTTCACGCTCGCGGTCGCCTTTCAGCCCGGAGATGTTGGCAATGGCGCTCTCAAGCTTAAACATAAAGGCATTCAGATCGATCGGGATGAACTGCGTAGTGCGGATGCTCGCCAGGCGGTGCGCATCGCGCAGCCAGCGGGAGGAGTAATCCCAGCCGGAGGCCGCACCAGCACGCAGGTCGCGATATACCTCATTCGGCGGACGGCCAGAGTGACGCGCGGTCTCCACGTCTTCAATCCACGATTCATCACGCGGGGTATCGCGGTCATCCCAGTAACGGTTAAGCAGCGAGCCGTCCGGCA
Organism: Kosakonia sp. S57; assembly: GCF_016516575.1. NCBI lineage: Bacteria > Pseudomonadati > Pseudomonadota > Gammaproteobacteria > Enterobacterales > Enterobacteriaceae > Kosakonia > Kosakonia sp. S57. The sequence goes on from NZ_JACVUL010000017.1 coordinate 43,107, forward strand.
TACGCACCACGTGGCGGTAAGCCTGGTTCAGCACCAGCGACTCCGCGCCATCCATCCAGAAGTCATACTCCATCAGCAGATGGTCGAGATAGCGCCGCGCACCGCGCACGCCATCCTCCTCAAACAGTTCGACCATCAGCGCAAACACCGGCGGCTGCGAACGGCTTAAGTAGTAGGTGCGGTTGCCGTTAGGGATATGCCCGTAACGCTCAATCATCCACGCGAAGTTATCGGCCATACAGCGCAGCAGGTCATCGCGCCCGCTCTCTGCCAGCCCCAGCATGGTGAAGTAGGAGTCCCAGTAATAGGTCTCACGGAAACGCCCGCCTGGCACAATATAGGATTGCGGCAGCGCCAGCAGGGAGGACCACGGAATATGGTCTTGCGGCTCGCGGGTGAGAATCGGCCACAGCTGGTCGATATGCTCTTTCAGCGAGTTTTCCGGGTTGGAGACATACTCTTTGGCGTAGTTTTCCGGCATCCAGAAGTGCGCCTTCACGAACTGGCGTAAGTTGAATTCCGGTTTGCGTTTAATTTTGCGATAGCGAATCAGGATATCGAGCGGATCCATCTTCGGCGCACAGTCAGGGAAGGTTTTGCTGTCGGCGAAGATGCGCGATGATTGCACATGCTCAAACAGTTCCAGATAACGATCGGCAGGCGTGAGCGCATCAGATGCGGGCATCCCCTCAATCATCTCCGGTTCCGGTTCCGCCTCGATCATTTCATCCAGTTTTAACTCGCACGGATCGGTGTCGTAGGTTTCATCTTCGAATACCCATTCCATTAATTCTGCGCTTTGTAGTTTCTGGTTGAACATAGTGACGTTGGCCTCCGGATGTCGTCGTAAAAAACTACGGGTGTTGCCCGGCTATCTATAAAGCTTAGACATTCGCTTCGATCTCTGGTGATCAAAGTGTGCGGATGATCACGTTTTGAAATCGGCCTTACAGCAGCTAAAAATCCACAACCGGCTGATAAAGCACGAATAAGTCACTTATTCCTGTGCTTTAAGTCGTGGTAAATTTCGGAGCATTCGTTTTGCAACGATTTGTGAATTAACCCGGTATTACGCAGTTGACCACCGCAGAACAGGGTCGTTCATTTTATCGCTGGGGAAAGAAATCAGAATACGCTCTTATTACGTTAGAGCAATGTTGCAATACCCGCCATACGGCGCGAAATAAAGAGTGGAGACTCCCGGCGACAGAGGCCGCCGGGAAGGGTGTTAGCGGGGGATTTGCTGCGTGATGCAGTGGATGTTACCGCCGCCAAGCAGGATCTCGCGAGCCGGCACGCCGGTGATAATGAAATCCGGAAACATCTCAGCAAACAGCGCCTGCGCCGCGCCATCGGTCGCCGGGTCCAGCAGCGGAAAAATGATCTGCTGGTTGCTGACCAGATAGTTGACGTAAGAACCCGCCAGGCGGTTGCCTTCGTGACGCTCAATGGCCGTGCCTTTCTCGACGTCGCACGTCTCTTCCGCGCTGGCGTAAAGCGGCTGCGGGGAGGGCACTTTCCACACTTTCAGGCGACGACCCTGCGCATCTTCCACGCTTTGCAGCACGTCAAGCGCTGCCATGGAGCGGGCGTACTGCGGATCGTTTTCATCATCGGTCCAGTGCAGGGCCACTTCGCCCGGGCGCACAAAGCAGCACATGTTATCGATATGACCATCGGTCTCATCGTTAAACACGCCGTCCGGCAGCCAGATGATCTGCGATACGCCAAGATAGTCGCGCAGCTGCTGCTCAATCTGCGCTTTGCTCAGGTTCGGGTTGCGGTTGGCGTTAAGCAGACACTCCGCGGTGGTCAGCAGGGTACCTTCGCCATCAACGTGAATCGAGCCGCCTTCCAGCACCAGGTCCGTGTGGTAGCACGGCATCTGGTGGTAGTTTGCTACCTGCTCAGCCACTAACTGATCGCGATCCCAGCTGGCGTAGAGACCGCCGTTAAGACCGCCCCATGCGTTAAATGTCCAGCTAATACCGCGTTTTTCGCCCGCAGCATTGGTCACGACCGTCGGGCCGGTATCGCGCATCCAGGCGTCGTCGCTCTCCATCTCCACCAGCGTGACGTCGGCGGGCATCACTGCCCGCGCTTTTGCCATTTCCGCTGCCGGCACGCCCATAATGACCGGAGTGGTACGGGAGATCGCTTTTGCCACCGCAGAGAAAGCCTGCTGCGCGGGCGCGGCGTCGGCACGCCAGTTATCCGTACGGTAGGGCCAAATCATCCACACGGCCTGATGCGGCGCCCACTCGGCGGGCATGCTAAATCCGTCTTTCACCGGCATGGTCAGCTGTGACATTACTTGCTCCTTACGCTGCCATCGGAGGTTGCCAGCGCGGTGTACATGTTCGGACGGCGGTCGCGGAACAGGCCCCAGGAGGCGCGCTGTGCGGCAATCGCATCGAGATCGAACGTGTGAACCAGCACCGCTTCGCTGGTTTTGTTTGCCTGCTCAACCAGCGCACCGGTCTGATCGGCAATGAAAGAGGAGCCGTAGAAGGTCATTTCCAGGCCTTCAATATATTTGCTGGCTTCGGTACCGATACGGTTAGAGGCGATAACCGGCACAACGTTCGCGGCAGCGTGGCCCTGCTGGACGCGGGTCCAGTGCGGCTGGCTGTCGATATCCGGGTAAGCCGGTTCTGAACCGATAGCGGTCGGGTAGAAAATCAGCTCCGCGCCCTGCAGGGCCAGGCAGCGAGCCGTTTCCGGGAACCACTGATCCCAGCAGATGCCGACGCCGATCTTCGCATAGCGGGTGTTCCACACTTTGAAGCCGGTGTCGCCAGGGATGAAGAACTGTTTTTCCTGGTACGCCGGGCCGTTCGGAATATGCGTTTTACGGTAGGTGTCGAGCACGCTGCCGTCGGCATCAATCATCACCAGCGAGTTGTAGTAGGCGTTGTTGCTCTTTTCGAACAGGCTCAGCGGCAGCACCACTTCCAGCTCTTTTGCCAGGGCAGAGAAATGTTTAATCAGCGGGCTGTTGTCCACTTCCTGCGCCAGCGCATAGTGCTCCGGGCTCTGATCGATGCAGAAGTAAGGCGCGGCGAACAGCTCCTGAATCAGGATCACCTGCGCGCCCTGGCGGTGAGCTTCACGTACCAGACGCTCAGCGTTCTGTACGTTTTTCTCCAGATCCCAGGTGCATGCCATTTGGGTGGCGGCGACAGTTACATTTCTCATAAACATCTCCCGTAGGTCTCGGTTCGGTTAGTGCAAAATTTCAGCACTTATTGTGGCGCAAACTATAGCAACGATCTGCGTTATGAATAAAATGTATTGTTATCATGAAAACATGAACAGGATGCATAATAGTGGTCGATTTAAACTTGCTGCGCCTTATCCCGATTCTGGCGAAAGAGAAAAACGTCACCCGCGCGGCGCAAAAGGCGAATTTATCCCAGTCGGCCTTTAGCCACGCGCTGAACCGCCTGCGTGAACAGCTAAAAGATGAGATGTTTATTCGCACCCACAGCGGCATGGAGCCGACGCCCTATGCGGCGCGGATGATCCCGGTGATTGAGAGTGCGCTGAGCAAGCTTGATACCGCCACGCGCGGGCCAAGCCACTTCGATCCGGCGCGTGACGCGCATACCTTCTATATTGGCGCGGTCGACTACTTCGAATTTATGTTTATGCCGGTGCTCACCGCGCGCTTTAAAACTATCGCGCCGAATGTGCGGCTCTCGGTGGATATTCTTTCGGAGACGATCAAGGTCGAACGTGTAGAGAACGGGCAGCTGGATGCATTTATCGGCGTCGAAAATGTGCAGCACATCCCGCACTACTTTAATAAGCACCGGCTTATCTCCGATCACTTTGTCGCCATTGCCTCGCTTGAGCGCAACGATCTGCCGGAGCAGCTGACGATGCGCCATCTGGTCAGCGAGGCGCAAATCCACCTGCCCGCCGTTAGCTCAGGCGCGGACCATATCGACAACTGGCTCTTATCGCAGCACCTCTACCGCCCGCTGGCAACAGTAGTGCAAAGCTACGCCGTCGGTGGCCGTGTGGCGGTGGCATCCGGGTATTTAATGTGCGTCCCGTTTCGTATTGCCCAGGAGCTGGCAAAGATGTTGCCGCTGCGCATCATGACGCTGCCGGAAGGCGCACCGTCGTACGATTTACTGCTGCTGTCGCACCGCCTCTATGACTACCAACCCGCCGTGCAGTGGCTGATCGACGAATTAAAAACGGTGCGGATATAGGAGGGAGTATTGCGGTGTGTGCAATCAGAAACGCGCTGATCTATAAGCAAAAGAGAGATAACGGGGAGATCTAAATTCATAGAGAGCGTTATCATTGCTTTCGGGTGAATTTTCCCCAACTATACCGCATCGCCCTGAGAGCCGGAGTTCACGATTGTGAAGATAGCTAAAATTACCCTTAACAACTTCCGCTGTTTTGAAAAGATGGAAGTTAAATTTCATCCTCGTTTGACGATTCTTATCGCGCGTAACGGGGCGGGGAAATCAACGTTATTAGACGCAATTGCACTAGGGTTAGGCTCTTTTCTGACGCGGTTGCCGGGGGTGAGTGGCCTCAGCTTTAAGAAAACAGATTTTCGCATTAAGCCTGATGGTAAGCAGCCTGCTTACATGCGTATTAAATGCGAAAGTTTCTCTGGCGTGGTGTGGGACAGAACAGAGAGACGCGACAAATCCAAAAAAACGCTCAATGCCATTCCACCTGCAGTGGGATTAAAAGCGCTCAACGAACATGTCGATACGTTTATTAATGCGCACAATGATGGCGAACACTATACGTTGCCGGTTTTCATCTATTACGGCACCGGGCGCGGGGTTTTTGATGTTCCTATGCGCAAGCGTGACTTTAAAAGCACATTTACCCGTTTTGAGGCGCTTGATGGCGCGCTTGAAAGCCGAACCAATTTCCGCCGTTTTGTGCAATATTTTTACGGCCTTGAAGAGAGAGAAAATCGCCTGCAGAAAGAGCAGCGCTCCTTTGATATTGAGCTGCCAGAACTCTCAGCCATAAGGCTTGCGATCAAACGTCTGATGCCGCAGTTCAGTAATATTCGTTCTGTTGAACCTGCGGGGATCATGGTTGACTGGGAAAAGCAGTATGTTGCGCATGATTCTGATGCCGACAGCCAAATTAAACTCACGCCATTACCCGAAAGCAGCAACATAAAAAAATCGGAAATACATCAATTAAAGATTGAACAGCTTAGCGATGGATACCGCACCACCCTTGCGATGGTGATGGATATTGCCGCCAGGCTGGCAGAGGCAAATCCATTTTCATCAGACCCGCTGGCCTGTGAAGGGATCATCCTTATTGATGAAGTTGATCTACATCTTCATCCTGAATGGCAGCGTGAGTTTATGCCGCGGCTGGTGGATGTTTTCCCCAACCTTCAGTTCATTGTCTCCACGCACTCGCCGTTTATTCTGCAATCCGTCAAAGAGGGCGAGTTGATCGACCTCGACCAGCTCAACGTGAGCCACACTCCCGATCTCGGGAAAGAGATGAGCGTTGAAGATATCGCGCAGGAGTGGATGGGCATGGACAATGTGCAACGTAGCGCACTGTTTAACAGGCAAGTTGAGGCTGCGAGGCGTTATTACGCCCTGTTAAATAGCGGTAAGTCTGAGGACGATCCTCAAGTCGCAGCGTTGTCAGAGGAATTAGACCGGCTGGAAACCTATTTTGGGGATAACCCCGTCTATGTGGCTTTATTACGGGCTGAACGCAGGAAAAGAACGCAGGAGGCGAAATAATGAGGCCTGTTGAACGTCCGGCATATACCGGCCCGGCGGTGAGACATTATCAAGCTTATTTGCAGCCACTGATCGAGGCTTTCGGCACTTACTGCTCATATTGTGAACGGCTGGATAAATTCGATGTGGAGCATGTGGCGCCAAAATCACTTAACCCTGCGCTGGCAACCACATGGAGTAATATGCTGCTGGGTTGCCCGCGCTGTAACCGTGATTTCAAAAGAAGCAATAACAACAGCCGGTTGAATTATGTCTGGCCTGACACGCATAACACCTACAAATTACTGAAGTATTGGCCTGATGGTCGCGTACAGCCCGCACCAGGTCTTGCTCAGGCAACGCACCAGGAGGTAGTGAATACCATTAACCTCGTTTCTCTTGATGACTCCCTGCAACCACAAAACCATTTAAACCTTGCCCGACGGGCGGCCTTTAATGTTGCAGAGCTATTTCTTGACCATTACGAAAATGGAACGATGTCCATTAATGACGTGCTGACGGGAGCGGCGCAGGGACACTGGTCAGTGTGGTTTACTGTATTTCAGGCACACCCGCAGGTGCTCGCGGCGCTGGAAGCGTTGCATCCAAATACCGCTATTCATCGCCCCTAATTGCGGTAAGTTCTTCGCATCTGGATAACAAAATGAAAAATTATCTCAAATGCAGCCTGGTTGCTCTTATGCCTCTACTTAGCGGCTGTCCGATGGGCGACCGTGTCGATCAGCGCTATAAACCCGCAGAAACCGCCCCGGTGATGGTAAAAAACGCTCAGGTCTGTTTCACCATTAAAGACGCTGAAGATTATCAGCCCGCCTTTATTTCAATCGCGCCGCGCACCACCCCTTATAAAGAGCGTTGGTATCAACAAGCGCCGAGGTTAACGGTAAAAGAGGGCGAAATGTGTATTCCACCCAGCCTCTATAAATTCCCTGACAGCGGGCAATTCATTGCGACGTTTGTGCTCTCCTCGAAAGCCAAAGCGCAGACCACGGCGTTTAATACGCGTCGCTTTAACGTTGCCTTCGCGATTGACGCAGGCCATGCGAAACCTATCGCCGTTAACGACAGCGAGTTTTAACGCGTTTCACTAAACGGTCGCTGCTTTCCCGCTCGTGCCGCGCCAGGCATTCGGCATCTGCTGCGCCAGCCACTCGGCTTGCGGGCCGGGCGTTGTGCTGGCCTGCTGCACAAAGAACCCCTGCGCCTCTTCGCGTAGCGCATCCGCGGAGTGAGTCGGCGACTGCATCACCACCAGCACCCCTTGCCGATCCGCGCAGTAGTACCACTGGCACTGGGCGACGTAGCCGAGGCTGCGCTCAACCCGCATCTGGTGGAAAAAGAGCGGTTGATAGCGCTGGACAAGCGCCTGCATCTCCTCAATCTCCTCTTCAACCGGCAGGAACAGCAGCAGCGCGTTGTCCTCCTCCTGCGTATCCAGCGTGAAGTGTTTGCCGGGAGCGATAAGCGGCGGCGCGTCGGTTTCGGTCTCAACAGGAAAGATAAAGGCGCTTAACAAGCGGGAGAGCGCCTGATGCAGCGCCGCGTCGCCGCCCGCCAGATGCGCTTGCCAGACCTGTTGAGTGGGCTGAGCAACAGAGGTTGTCAGTTCGCGCGGCAGCTGCGCCAGCAGGCGGCGCACGGCGCTGCCCTGCATCTCGCGGGCGGTCTCCTGCGCCAGCGCAAGGCGCGCCTGCACTCCGGCGTTAGCATCCTCGCGCTGCAAAATCTGAGTAATTTCCGCCAGCAGGGACTGCATCAACAGCGCCTCTCCGCAGAGGTGAAGCTGCCAGATCCCCTGCTCACGCTGCACGGTCAACACGCCGCCCTGGCGAGCCGCCCATGCACTGAGTGGGCGCAGGCGCGAGGCCAGCCACCAGCCGGTTTCATCACTAAACGCCGTGGCGGGCTGTGGTCGCAGCCGCAGTGAAGCATCGCCCGCAGCCGGTTGCCACGCCAGCGGCGCAGTGGCGGAAGGGAGTGCTGGCGCGCGCAGCGGCGCAGGCGTCGGGAAGGGAGTAAACGAGATCGGTTCATCAGGTGCTGTTTGCGGCACAAAAGGGGCCAGCGTCAGGGTAAAGCCCTGACTCTCCACGGTTTCTCCGCTCACCTCAGGCGAGGTCCATAACCGGCTGGTGTTTGCCGGGGTAAGGGCTGCCAGCAAAGCAGGCCAGCCGTCGGGATCGGGCGGCAGCAGGCCAATGGCGCGCGCACGCAGCGCTTCAAGCGGCGCAAGCTGCATAAAAGCGTGCTGCGTAAAGCGGCATAGCGCCTGACACTGCGCCTCGCTCAGGGCGCTGACGGCATCAAGCCAGCGGAAGAAGAGAGCTTCAACCTGTGCGGCGCTGACGGTTTCGTCGCGCAGCGTAAAGGTGAGCCGCAGCCAGAGGGTTTCGCTATTCAGGCAATCGGCCTGCAGGTTGATGGCCGTTACCAGGTTGCGCTGGCGCCAGGTCTCCATCAATCCACCTGCGGTTTCATCCAGCAACAGGGTTTCCAGCAGACGCAGCGCGCCGCTGACGGCGGCGGGAGGGGTAAAGCTCAGCACCAGCATGGTTTCGCGCGGCTGATGCAGCGCGCAATCGCCCTGTGCAAGGGCGAGCGGCATAACGACATCGGCCTCTCTGCCTGAGGCGGGCGGCGCGGCGCTACAGCGCGCCAGCGCTTCGAGATTCTCCAGCGTTTGCGGCCCCTGTAAAAAGAGGCGCAGGTTCCCGGCGTGATAGTGCTGTTGGTGGAAAGCCTGCAATGCCTGCTGAAGCGGGGCGGCTTCGTCGCCAAAGCTTGCGTGGTTGCCGATGCGAAAACGCGCCAGCTGACCATCACCATCCAACATGTTTAGCAGAGCGGCTTCACGCCGTTTTTCAGCATCGTGTTGCAACAGGCGATACTCTGCGTCGATCACCGAGGCTTCTGCGAGGATCTCGCTCTCATTAAGCTGTGGTGTCACCAGCATATCGGTAAGACGTAATAGCCCCGGCTCCAGCAGGTCAGCAGGCACCTCAAAAAAGTAGGCCGTCTGCGCCAGCCGGGTTGAGGCGTTAAGCCGCCCGCCCTGCGACGGTACCCAGCTGATTAGGCGCTGCGCCTGCGGAAAACCGAGGCTGCCGCGAAACAGCATATGCTCCAGCAGATGCGCCAGCCCCGGCCAGCCCTGCGGCTCTTGCAGGCTGCCGGCATCGACGCACCACAGCGCTGCCGCCTGGCGTGCATCGGGTTGATGCACCAGGGTGACGTGCAACCCATTGTCGAGGTGGAGCTGTCGGGTCTGCATGGTTAGCCTTTGACGATTAGTTGCGAGTTAACGCGGTTGCGAAAACGCAGTTCATGCACGCCGATGCGGCTATGGTTGGCCTCTTCGCGCGCTGCGAGAATGGTGCCGTGATGCGGTGATTTGCTGCATACCGGGTCGGCATTCGCCGCGTCGCCGGTCAGCATATAGGCCTGGCAGCGGCAGCCACCAAAGTCCTGCTCCTTCTCCGGGCAGGAGCGGCACGGCTCCGGCATCCAGTCGTTGCCGCGATAGCGGTTAAAGCCGAAGGAGTCATACCAGATGTGCTCCAGCGAGTGCTCCAGCACTGAGGGGAACTTCACCGGCAGCTGGCGCGCGCTATGGCACGGCAGCGCGGTGCCTTCCGGCGTCACGCTTAAAAAGATCGCCCCCCAGCCGCCCATGCAGCCCTTTGGGCGCTCTTCGTAGTAGTCCGGGGTGACAAACAGCAAGTTGGTCAGATTGCCGCTTTCCGCCATCTTCGCCCGGTAGTCGCTGACCACCGCTTCGGCGCGGGCAATCTGCTCGCGGCTCGGCAGTAGCCCTTCACGGTTAAGCTGTGCCCAGCCGTAAAACTGACAGGTTGCCAGCTCAACGTCATCGGCCTCCAGCTGTAACGCCAGGGCGATAATCCTGTCGATCTGGTCGATATTGTGCCGGTGCAAGACGAAGTTCAGCACCATCGGGTAGCCGAGCGCTTTGACCGCTTTCGCCATCGCCAGCTTCTGATGGAAGGCTTTTTCGTTGCCCGCCAGCGCGGCATTCAGTTCAGGATCGCTGGCCTGGAAGCTGATCTGGATATGATCCAGCCCGGCATCGGCAAAGGTGTGCAGCTTCTTCTCGCTCAGACCAATGCCGGAGGTGATCAGATTGGTGTAGAACCCCATCCCGCGCGCGGCGGCAATCAGCTCCGGCAAATCTTTGCGCAGCAGCGGTTCACCGCCGGAAAAGCCAAGCTGTACGCTGCCCATCGCCCGCGCCTGGCGAAACACCTCAATCCACTGCGCCGTGGTCAGCTCCTGCTCCTGGGTCGAGAAGTCGAGCGGGTTGGAGCAGTAGGGGCACTGGAGCGGGCAGCGATAGGTCAGCTCCGCCAGCAGCCAGAGCGGCGGATTGGCGCTTTTGGCGGCCTCACTCACGGAAAATCACCCACTTCTGCGCATAGGCCTGCGCCAGGAAATCGAGCACGTCGGCAGAAAGCTCTTCGGCCTCGGGAAAACGCGCCTCCAGCGTGGCGATAATCTCGCCCACGCTTTTGATGCCATCCACTTCTGAGAGGATCGCCGTGGCGCTGTCGTTCAGCTTCGCCATCCCTTCCGGGTAGAGGATCACATGGCAATCCTGCGCGGCTTCCCACTGCAGGCGGTAACCCCGGCGGAAGGCGGGAATGTGATGTGCCTGAATGTGCATTACACCAGTCTCCTTGTGTGCCACACCGCGTCTGCGGTGACGGTGTGATAGGGCGCGCGATGAAGGCTGTAGGCCATGGTCATCGCATCGAGCATGCTCCAGAGGATGTCGAGTTTAAATTGCAGGATGTCGAGCATCCGCTGCTGCTTCTCAGCGGTGTCGCACCACTCCAGTGCCAGCGATAAACCGTGCTCGACATCGCGTCGCGCCTGGCCGAGACGGCTGCGGAAGTAGTCATACCCCTGCGGTTCAATCCACGTGTAGTGTTGCGGCCAGCTGTCCAGGCGCAACTGGTGGATCTGCGGCGCGAAGAGTTCGGTCAGCGAACTGCATGCCGCCTCCTGCCAGCAGGCGCGGCGGGCAAAGTTAACGTAAGCATCCACCGCAAAACGCACGCCCGGCAGCACCCGCTCTTCCGAGAGCAGGCTTTCGCGGGTTAACCCCACCGCTTCGCCAAGACGCAGCCACGCTTCGATACCGCCTTCGCTTTCCCCCTCGCCATCGTGATCGAGAATACGTTGCACCCACTGGCGGCGCACTTCCGGATGCGGGCAGTTGGCCATGATCGCCGCGTCTTTCAGCGGAATGCTGGTCTGGTAGTAGAAGCGGTTGGCGACCCAGCCCTGGATCTGCTCCCGCGTGGCTTCACCGTTATGCATCGCGATGTGATAAGGGTGATGAATATGATAGTACTGGCCCTTCGCCCGTAATGCGGCCTCAAACTCCTCGGGCGTCAGGCATATTGCTTCACTCATGAAACCTCTTATAGCGCGATAACCATCCCGTCCCAGCTCACTTCAATCCCCTGTTGCTCAAGGCTTTTTCGTTCCGGGGAGGCTTCATTCAGGATCGGGTTGGTATTGTTAATATGAATTAAAATCTTGCGACGAGCGGGCAGCGTTGCGAGCAAAGATGCAAGACCCTGCTCTTCGGCTAACGCCAGGTGACCCATCGCTTTGCCGCTGTGGCCGCCAACGCCGGTGGCGCTCAGCTCGTTATCACGCCACAGCGTGCCGTCGATCAGCAGGCAGTCGGCGCGCTGCAACCACGGCATAATCGTCTCGTCTGGCTCGCCGAGACCCGGCGCGTAAAGCAGGCTCTGCCCGCTGTTGCTGTCTTCAATAAACAGCGCCACGTTATGCCCGGGTAGCGGGCGATCGCGGTAAGGCGAGTAGGGCGGTGCATTGCTCAGCAGCGGGATAGCGGTAAAGTGCAGCTGCGGGCAAACCGACACCTGGAAGCGCGTCAGCGGCTCAACAGGGTGATGTTGCAGCCCGCCATTCCAGTGGCTGAGCATCGGGAAGACGGGAAAGCCGGTGCTGAGATCATCATGCACTTCCGGCGTGCACCACACCTGATGTGGGCAGCCTTCACGCAGGCTTAGCAGCCCCGCGCTGTGATCAATCTGGCTGTCGGTCAGGATAATCGCGCCAATGGCGGTACCGCGCAGCTGTTCGGGTCTGTTCAGCGCCGGTGTGGCGCGTAATTGCTGGCTGATATCGGGCGAGGCGTTGCACAACACCCAGTTTTTGCCATCATCGCTTATCGCAATCGACGATTGCGTGCGCGCTGAGGTTTGCATTGTGCCGTTACGCACTCCCGCGCAGTTCGGGCAGTTGCAGTTCCATTGGGGAAAGCCGCCGCCCGCTGCGGAACCTAAAACAGTAATCAGCATCTGTGTAAACCGGTAAGCAAAAAAGAGGAAGCCCGCAGCAAGGCGGGCGGGCGCGTTTAGCGGTTGGAAATATAGAGAGTGACTTCCAGACCTAAGCGCAGATCCACGAACGTTGGTTTAGTCCACATAGCGTAACTCCTTGGGATGAGAGGAGGTAACCCGCGTGATTCAGTTACCCCAGGTCATATTCAGAACTCGCAGCCAGTTGCGCCAGGCAAGTTTCTCTGCCAACGGCTGGCTGATGCCAGACGATGTCAGCAGGGCCATGAGTCGCGGTAGCCCCGTGACATCGCCCAACTCTTCCGGCAGGTCGATGCCGTCAAAGTCGGAGCCGAATGCTACACGATCCTCACCAAGTTTAGTAAGCAGATAGTCGATGTGTTGGAAAATTTTGTGTAAAGGAGTGCGGGCGTCGCGCTTGCCATCTTCACGCAGGAAGGCGGTACCGAAGTTAACGCCCACCAGCCCGTCGCTGGCGGCAATCACCTCCAGCTGAGCATCGGTGAGATTACGCGGCTGCGGGCAGAGGGCGTGAGCATTGGAGTGGCTGGCGACCAGCGGCGCAGTGCTGAGGGCAGCGGTGTCCCAGAACGCCCGTTCATTCATATGCGAGAGGTCGATAAGAATTCGCCGGTGGTTGCAGGCACGGATAAGCCGTTTGCCCGCCTCGCTCAGGCCCGGCCCGGTATCCGGCGAACCGGGAAAGCGGCCGTTTACCCCTTCGCCAAACACATTCGGCAGGTTCCAGAACGGCCCAATACTGCGCACGCCGCGTGCGACCAGCGCATCCAGCGGCTCTAACTCTGCGTTGAGCGCGTCGGCGCCTTCAATATGCAGTACCAGCGCAATGGTGCCATCTTGCAGGCACTGCGCAATCTCCTGTGCGCTGTGGCAGACGCGCATTCTGCCCTCTGAGGCATCGACCATGCGGTAGAAGAGATCGATCTGCTGGTGGGTGATCCGGAGCGGATCGTGCAGCGCCTGCGCCGCATCGGGCGTTATGCCGCGCATCTCTGCGATATAGCGAGCGGGCGGCACAAAGACGGCGAACAGCCCACCGGCAAAACCGGCGCGCTGCATACGGGGAAAATCGAGATGACCGCCGTTAAGGCCGCTGAAAACCTGTTCGACAGAGGTGTCTGGCTGCTCCAGCCACAACCGCAGCAGCAGATCGTTATGACCATCAAACACGGGGAGTTGCGCCGCCATCTTTCAAACCTTGTGTAAAAGCAAAACTGGCCGCGGGGGCCAGTTTGCGTGGAGCATTAACGCATGGTGACGAACTCTTCCGCCGCCGTCGGGTGGATGGCGACAGTGTTGTCGAAGTCCTTCTTGGTCGCGCCCATTTTCAGCGCTACGGCGAAGCCCTGCAACATCTCATCCATCCCGGAGCCGATGCCGTGAATACCGACAATCTTCTCCTCTGGCCCGATGCAGACCAGCTTCATGCGGCACGGCTGGCGGTGAGAGGTGACGGCGGTATACATCGCGGTAAAGGAGGATTTATAGACCTTCACCTGGTCGTCGCCATACTGCTCGCGCGCCTGCGGTTCGGTTAAACCAACGGTGCCGATTGGCGGGTGGCTGAAGACCACGGTCGGAATATTGCTGTAGTCCAGATGCTCGTCCGGCTTGTTGTTAAACAGCCGCTCGGAGAGGCGACGGCCAGCCGCCACGGCAACCGGCGTCAGCTCAACCGCGCCGGTGTTATCGCCCACCGCGTAGATGCCGGGAACGCTGGTGTTCTGGAACTTATCCACTTCGATATAGCCCTTGTCGTTGGTTTTCACACCGGTGGCGGCAAGGTTGAAGTTATCGGTTTCCGGTTCGCGGCCAATCGCCCAGATCAGGCAGTCAACGGTCTGCGAACGGCCATCTTCCAGCGTGATCGTCAGGCTACCGTCGCCGTTTTTCACCACCGCAGTCGGCACGGCGTGGGTGTGCAGATTCGGGCCTTCTGCCGCCATCACTTCCACCAGCGTCTCGGTGATCATCGGATCGAAGCTGCGCAGCGGCGCGTGTTTACGCACAAAGAGGTGCGTTTCGGCACCGAGGCCGTTGATCACGCCCGCCAGCTCGACGGCGATATAGCCTGCGCCCACTACCGCAACGCGTTTCGGCAGCGCGGGCAGGGCGAAGAAACCATCGGAATCGATGCCATATTCCGCGCCGGGAATCGACGGGTGGCTCGGGCGACCGCCAGTGGCAATCAGAATATGGTCGGCGGTGATCGTCTCGCCGTTCACTTCCACAGTTTTGGCATCGACAAAGCGCGCAAAGCCGCGGATCACATCCACGTTATTTTTGCCCAGCACGTTGTCATAAGAGGTGTGAATACGGTCAATATAGGCGCTGCGGCTGGCGACCAGCTTGCTCCAGTCAAAGTGATTCACCGTGGTGTCGAAACCGTAATCCGGGCCGTAAAGATGGATCGCTTCGGCGATTTGCGCCGCATGCCACATCACCTTTTTTGGCACGCAGCCAACGTTAACGCAGGTGCCGCCCAGCTCTTTAGCTTCGATCAGCGCGCATTTTTGACCATACATGGCGGCACGGTTGATCGAGGCGATTCCGCCGCTGCCGCCACCGATGGCGAGGTAGTCATAATGTTTGCTCATGGTCGTTTCCTTAATCCTGAACGAAGTCGACAGTCGTGGCGCGATTGTAACGCGCCGGGCGTAATGCGCCACCGATGGCTGCGATTACTCTGCTACTACCTGGTTTACCAGCGTATGGCCTGTACCGGCCGGGACCAGTTTCTTGTGCAGCCACGGCAGCACGCTGTTCATTTGTGCTTCAAGTTTCCACGGCGGGTTAATCACGATCATGCCGGAGGCGGTCATGCCGCGCTGGTCGCTGTCCGGGCGCACGCCCAGCTCGATTTGCAGGATATTGCGAATGCCGGTCGCTTCCAGATCGCGCAGCATGCGTTTGATTTGCTGGCGCATCACTACCGGATACCAGAGGGCGTACACGCCGGTGGCAAAACGTTTGTGGCCTTCGCTGATACCGCTCACTACCGCCTGATAGTCGGTTTTGATCTCATACGGCGGGTCGATCAGGATCAGACCACGGCGGGAGACCGGCGGCAGTTTAGCTTTTAACTGCTGATAGCCGTCGGCGCGCGCCACGCGAGTGCGTTCATCTTTCTGGAACTCCTGACGCAGCAGCGGGAAGTCGCTCGGATGCAGCTCGGTCAGCATCAATGTGTCCTGCTCGCGCAGCAGCTGGCGGGCAATCAGCGGTGAACCTGGGTAGTAACGCAGCTGCTCGCCACGGTTAAAGTGACGCACCACATTCATGTAGGGTTCCAGCTCGGCGGGCAGATCGTCCTGCTGCCAGATGCGCGCAATCCCTTCCATATATTCACCGGTGCGCTCCGCATGCTCGCCGGAGAGCTGATAACGCCCCGCGCCTGCGTGGGTGTCGAGATAGAGAAACGGTTTCTCTTTTTCTTTCAGCGCTTCGATGATCAGGCTCTGAACGGTGTGTTTGAGGACGTCGGCGTGGTTGCCCGCGTGGAAGCTGTGGCGATAACTGAGCATAGCGTTGGAGATTCCAGAAATTAAACGAGATTTCGCACAGTCTATCGCAGATCGCGGCGGATTACCGCTCAACCCTCCGCTTATTGCAGCGATACCCGGCTTAAGCGCACCCTCCGGCATTGAAATCTCCATAAGTTAGCCCCATGCTAATCAAACACCCTTTTCAACAGGACTGCGCATATGACCAACCCCCTTTTGACGCCTTTCGAGTTACCGCCGTTTTCCCACATTCGTCCTGAACACGTTGTCCCTGCGGTAACGAAAGCGCTGGACGACTGCCGAAACGCGGTTGAGAGCGTTGTCGCGCAGGGTGGCCCCTATACCTGGGCCAATCTTTGCCAGCCGCTGGCGGAAGTCGATGACCGCCTGGGTCGTCTCTTCTCTCCCGTCAGCCACCTGAATTCCGTGAAAAACAGCCCGGAACTGCGTGAAGCTTACGAACAGACCCTGCCGCTGCTCTCCGAGTACAGCACCTGGGTCGGCCAGCATGAAGGGCTCTATAACGCCTATCGCGATCTGCGCGACGGCGACCACTACGCTGAACTGAGCGTTGCCGAGAAAAAATCGGTCGATAACGCCCTGCGCGACTTTAAACTGTCGGGTATTGGCCTGCCGAAAGAGACGCAGAAACGCTATGGCGAAATCGCCGCGCGCCTCTCTGAACTGGGCAACCTCTACAGCAACAATGTGCTCGACGCCACCATGGGCTGGAGCAAGCTGGTTACTGACGAATCTGAACTCTCCGGCATGCCGGAAAGCGCCTTAGCGGCGGCGAAAGCGCAGGCTGAAGCTAAAGAGCAAGAGGGCTATCTGTTAACGCTCGATATTCCGAGCTACCTGCCGGTGATGACTTACTGCGACAACCAGGCGCTGCGCGAAGAGATGTACCGTGCGTACAGCACCCGCGCCTCCGATCAGGGGCCGAACGCCGGTAAATGGGATAACAGCCCGGTGATGGCAGAGATCCTAGCCCTGCGCCACGAACTGGCACAACTGCTTGGCTTTGAGAGCTATGCGGATAAATCGCTGGCGACCAAAATGGCGGAAAACCCGGCGCAGGTGCTGGAGTTTTTAACCGATCTGGCGAAACGCGCGCGTCCGCAGGGCGAAAAAGAGCTGGCGCAGCTGCGCGCTTTTGCGAAAGCGGAGTTTGGCGTCGACGATCTGCAACCGTGGGATATCGCCTACTACAGCGAAAAACAGAAGCAGCACCTCTACAGCATCAGCGATGAGCAGCTGCGCCCTTACTTCCCGGAAAACCGCGCCGTTAACGGCCTGTTCGAAGTGGTAAAACGCATTTACGGCATTACCGCTAAAGAGCGTACCGATGTTGATGTGTGGCATCCGGAAGTGCGCTTCTTCGAACTGTATGACGAAAACAACGAGCTGCGCGGCAGCTTCTACCTCGATCTCTATGCCCGCGAGCACAAACGCGGCGGGGCGTGGATGGATGATTGCGTCGGCCAGATGCGCCGCGCCGACGGCACGCTGCAAAAACCGGTCGCCTATCTCACCTGTAACTTTAACCGCCCGGTGAGCGGCAAACCGGCGCTCTTCACCCATGATGAAGTGATCACTCTGTTCCATGAGTTTGGTCACGGCCTGCACCATATGCTGACGCGGGTTGAAACCGCAGGCGTTGCGGGGATCAGCGGTGTGCCGTGGGATGCGGTTGAGCTGCCGAGCCAGTTTATGGAGAACTGGTGCTGGGAGCCGGAGGCGCTGGCGTTTATCTCCGGTCACTTTGAGACCGGCGAGCCGCTGCCGCAGGAGCTGCTGGATAAAATGCTGGCGGCGAAAAACTACCAGGCGGCAATGTTTATCCTGCGCCAGCTGGAGTTCGGCCTGTTCGACTTCCGTCTGCATGCGGAATTTAACCCGCAAGAGGGGGCGAAAATCCTCGAAACTCTGGCCGAGATCAAACGCCAGGTCGCGGTGATGCCTGGGCCGTCGTGGGGCCGTTTCCCGCACGCCTTCAGCCATATCTTCGCCGGCGGTTACGCCGCGGGTTACTACAGCTATCTGTGGGCCGATGTGCTGGCGGCCGACGCCTACTCCCGCTTCGAGGAAGAGGGGATTTTCAACCGCGAAACCGGGCAGTCGTTCCTCGATAACATCCTGACGCGCGGCGGTTCAGAAGAGCCGATGGAGCTGTTCAAACGCTTCCGTGGGCGCGAGCCGCAGATTGACGCGATGCTTGAGCATTATGGTATCGAAGGCTAACACTTGAAGATCTGCTTAGTGGATGAAACAGGCACCGGAGACGGTGCCTTATCCGATCTTATCGCCCGCTTTGGGCTGGAGCCGGATGACGACAACCTGATGGCGCTGGTTCGCACACCAACCCATCTTGAGCTGCGTAAACGCGATGAACCGAAACTCGGCGGTATTTTTGTCGATTTTGTCGCAGGCGCGATGGCGCACCGGCGCAAGTTTGGTGGCGGTCGCGGGGAAGCGGTGGCGAAAGCGGTCGGCGTTAAAGGCAGCTATCTGCCGGAGGTGGTGGATGCCACTGCCGGGCTTGGGCGCGATGCCTTTGTGCTCGCTTCCGTCGGTTGCCGGGTTCGCATGCTGGAGCGCAACCCGGTGGTTGCCGCTCTGCTGGAGGATGGTCTGCAGCGCGGCTATGCCGATGCGGAAGTCGGCCCGTGGCTGCGCGACCGGTTAACGCTTATTCACGCTTCAAGCCTCTCGGGGCTTGCTGATATTACGCCGCGCCCGCAGGTGGTCTATCTCGATCCGATGTTTCCGCACAAGCAGAAGAGCGCGCTGGTGAAAAAGGAGATGCGGGTTTTTCAGTCGCTGGTTGGCCCGGACCTTGATGCTGATGGCTTACTGGAGCCTGCGCGGCAGTTAGCGATTAAACGCGTGGTGGTTAAACGGCCCGACTATGCGCCGCCGCTGGCAGGCGTCGCTACGCAATCTGCGGTGGTGACCAAAAGCCACCGTTTCGATATTTACCCCGGCTCCGGGGAATAAAAAAGCCCGGTGGCGTTGCGCGCACCGGGCGGTATTCAGGCTACTGACGAAAGGTCAACGAACGATTATTCGTCCTCTTCATCGCGCAGCGGGACAATCAGCATATCCACATGAACGGTGTTAATCAGCTGGCGCGCAGAGGACATCAGTTTGCTCCAGAAGTCCTGATGATGGCCGCACACCACCAAATCCATATCATATTTTTTGATCGCGTCGACCAGCACCTGGCCCAGATCGCCGCTGCCGCTGAGGGTTTCGGTAATCGGATAACCTGCGTTGGTGGAGAGCTCCGTCAGCGCCTGGTGCGTTTCGTCGGAGATGCGCTTTTGCATATCGCCGAGGTTAACGTCGATAAGGCCGGTGTAGAGATCGGAGTAGTTCACATCGACATGAATCAGGGAAATCTTTGCGTTGTAAGGGCGCGCCATTGAGACGGCTTTATCAACCAGCAGCTTGCTTTCAGGGGAGAGATCGACGGCGATAAGGATGTGTTTGTAAGCCATAATATTACTCCTTCCATAAGTTGTCGATGGCCATCCGGGGGAAACCCTGATGGGGTTGCGCTGCGCTCGCATCCTGCGTTGTACGTGAGCGTTGCGCCCGACTTTTCAGGTCGTATTCAAAATGATTCCTACCTTATAACGCTCTAACAGCACCGTCAATCAACCTGGATCACGATTCACTTACGTAATATTTACAGCGAGATGCAGGGATATGCGTTCGCTTGTGGCAAAAAAAGAGCGCTATCTCCTACACTATTAAGAAACCGTACGGAAGAGAGAGACGATGTCCCGAAGTTGTCCTGATGCTTTGCGCGAGGTCAACTACGGAACATCGCCTTCGTTGTGGTCCGTCCGGAGCCTTGGTTACACTCTTTGTTGTCTACCTTAGTGGGGTTTTCAGGAGCGTGAGCGCTGGAGTGAAACTCTGTGGGCTCTCGCCGGGGAGGGGATATGGTGATCAGCACTGTTGCGCTGTTTTGGGCTTTGTGTGTGGTGTGTGTAGTGAACATGGCGCGTTATTACTCATCGCTGCGCGCCCTGTTGGTGGTACTCCGCGGGTGTGATCCTTTGCTGTATCAATATGTCGATGGCGGTGGGTTCTTTACCGCCCACGGTCAGCCGAGCAAGCAGATGCGGCTGGTGTGGTACATATACGCTCAACGTTACCGCGATCACCATGACGATGAGTTTATCCGCCGCTGCGAGCGGGTGCGTCACCTGTTTATTTTGACCAGTTCGTTATGCGGGCTGGTGGTGCTGAGCCTGGTTGGGCTGATGATTTGGCACTGAGCGCTGTTTTGATAAATGCCTGATGGCGCTACGCTTATCAGGCCTGCGGGCTACCGGGCTGGGCTTTCGCGTAGGCCGGATAAGGCGCCAGCCGCCATCCTGCAATGTGCACGGTTTCGGCCACTGCCTGATGGCGCTACGCTTATCAGGCCTACGGGTTACCGGGCCGGGCTTTCGGCGTAGGCCCGATAAGGCGCGATCCGCCATCCGGCAATCAGCACGGTTCCGGCAATAAAAAAACGGGTCAGTTTCCTGACCCGTTTTTTGTCTCTCTGAGGCTTACGTTAAATAAGCTTCAGCGCAATCCAGTACAGACCACCGGAGAGGATAATCGACGCCGGCAGCGTGAAGATCCAGGCCATCAGAATGTTGGTCACGGTTTTACGCTGCAGACCGCCGCCGTCGACAATCATCGTACCGGCTACGGACGAAGAGAGCACGTGGGTGGTCGAGACCGGCATACCGGTATAGCTTGCCAGACCAATCGACACCGCTGCGGTCATCTGCGCGGACATCCCCTGAGCGTAGGTCATGCCTTTCTTACCGATCTTCTCGCCGATGGTGGTGGCAACACGACGCCAGCCAATCATCGTCCCCAGACCCAGCGCCAGCGCGACCGCCATGATGATCCAGATTGGCGCGTACTCGATGGTGCTGAGCATATCGCCTTTCAGTTTCTTCAGCAGACGCTGATCGTCGGCGCTGATCTCCGGCTGCTTCGCCACTTTATCCGTGATATCGGAGAGGCAGAGCATAATCCGGCGCAGCTGTCCGCGCTGTTCCAGCGGGATTTGATCGTAGCTTTCAATCCCGGTGAGCATCGCTTTCGCACGGTCCAGCGCACTGATAGCGCGGCCCGCGTGGCAGTGAAACTCGCCAGGCTTAGTGGCTACTTCTTCCGGCGTTGGGATCAGCGGATCGACACCGGTCGCTTTTTGCAGCAGCGCCGGATGTTGCTGGAAGTAGGTTTCCACGTTGTTGACGGCATCCCGCGTACGGGTGATGTCATAACCGGAGGCGTTCATATTGACCACGAAGCCCGCCGGCGCAACGCCGATCAGCACCAGCATAATCAGGCCGATACCTTTCTGACCGTCGTTTGCCCCATGAGAGAAGCTGACGCCGATAGCAGAGAGGATCAGTGCGATACGCGTCCAGAAAGGCGGCTTTTTCTTGCCGTCGATCTTCTCACGTTCCGCAGGCGTCATATGGATGCGCGCACGTTTCTTGGTGCTGCTCCAGTAGCGACGCAGCAGGAACACCAGCCCACCGGCAAATACCAGGCCGACGATCGGTGAAACGATCAGCGAACCAAAGATATTCAGCACTTTCGGGATGTTCAGCGCGTCGACCACCGAGGTGCCGGTCATCAGTGCATTGGTTAAACCAATACCGATAATTGCGCCAATCAGGGTGTGAGAACTGGAAGCAGGCAGGCCCAGATACCAGGTGCCGAGGTTCCAGATAATGGCAGCCAGCAGCATGGAAAAGACCATCGCCAGGCCGTGTGCGGAGCTAACATTCAGCAACAGATCGGTTGGCAACATATGCACAATGGCATACGCAACGCTTAACCCGCCCAGCAAAACGCCGAAGAAGTTAAACACTGCCGCCATCACAACCGCCAGCTGAGAACGCATAGCGCGTGTATAAATCACGGTTGCAACGGCATTCGCTGTGTCGTGGAAGCCGTTAATGGCCTCGTAAAACAGAACAAAAACCAGTGCAAGCACGAGGAGTAGCCCGGTATGGAGATCCAGGCCGGCAAACAAATGTACCATAGGTCGTTAAGCCATTTTGGGGACACGAACGCCGCGCATTATCAGGGACATTGGCGGTATGGGCAAAGTGAAATATCGACTTTTTTTGACATCATCGCTTACATTCCGCTGAATTTTTAAAATTATCTTATAAATTTCAATGGTATGTTTCTTTTCTCACCACACCGCGCTGGTGTGACCAGCCTGAACTCTTTACAATTCGCGACCAGGTAAGAGAGAGGGTGAAGATGTGGAAAGCTTTGATGCCATTATAGTCGGTGCTGGCGCGGCGGGGATGTTTTGTGCGGCGCTGGCGGGGCAAGCGGGCCAGCGCGTGCTGCTGCTGGATAACGGCAAAAAGCCGGGGCGTAAGATCCTGATGTCCGGCGGCGGGCGCTGCAACTTCACCAATCTTTATGTCGAACCGGCGGCTTACTTAAGCCAGAACCCCCATTTTTGTAAATCTGCCCTCGCGCGCTACACCCAGTGGGATTTTATCGATCTGGTGGGTAAACACGGCATCGCCTGGCACGAAAAGACGCTCGGCCAGCTCTTTTGCGACGATTCCGCGCAGCAGATTGTTGATTTGCTGGTGGCGGAGTGCGAGAAGGGCAATGTCACCCAGCGCCTGCGCACGGAAATCCTCTCCGTCGAGCGTGATGATAACGGCTACACCTTACAGCTGAACGGCGGCACGGTGCAGGCGGTGAAACTGGTGATCGCCTCCGGCGGGCTATCGATGCCGGGGCTGGGCGCTTCGCCTTTCGGCTACAAAATCGCCGAGCAGTTTGGCCTGAAGGTGCTGCCGACCCGCGCCGGTCTGGTACCGTTTACCCTGCACAAACCTTTACTCGAGCAGGTGCAGACCCTCTCTGGCGTCTCTGTACCCTCTGTGATCACCGCTGAAAACGGCACGGTATTTCGCGAAAACCTGCTCTTTACCCATCGCGGTCTTTCGGGGCCTGCGGTGCTGCAAATTTCCAGCTACTGGCTGCCGGGCGAGTTTGTCACTATTAACTTAGTGCCCGAGTGCAATCTGGCGGATTTCCTCAATCAGCAGCGCGACGCGCACCCCAATCAGAGCCTGAAAAACACCCTCAGCATGCAGTTGCCCAAACGCCTGGTGGAGTGTTTACAGCAGCTTGGGCAGATCCCTGATGTGACGCTAAAACAGCTCAACGGCCGTGACCAGGAGAAGCTGGTCGAGACCCTGACCGCGTGGCGTGTCCAGCCCAATGGCACCGAAGGTTACCGCACCGCAGAGGTAACGCTCGGCGGCGTGGATACCCATGAGCTCTCGTCGCGCACAATGGAAGCGCGAAACGTGCCGGGGCTCTATTTTATTGGCGAAGTGATGGATGTGACCGGCTGGCTGGGGGGCTACAACTTCCAGTGGGCATGGTCCAGCGCGTGGGCCTGCGCACAGGCGCTAGCGGAGCAAGAGGCATAAGCGTTTTTCGATCGCCCACGGTTTGCCGCATGTAATGCATCTTTTTCAGGCAATAAATTGCGAGAGCCCTCGCGAAACCGCAATGTGAGCATTTGACTCTGCGGCTGCGCACTCACACAATTCTTTTCACTTAAAGCAAATTACGCTGAAGGCCATTGATTTAAGCGTCTTTATTTTTGCGGGGTATTTATTAACTCGCTAAAAACAGACGCTTTTTTTGGTAGGTTTGCTATGGATTAGGATAATTCCTGGCACTTATTTCGCCGAAAAATCAGACAATAGAGGCCTTTTCGCTTTCAGAAAGGGTGCGGTAGCTTTCTATCAAGCCCGCCACGTTAAACCGATGAACGCGCCTGGAGTGGTGCGTTTTATGTCAGGATCCGCTACATGAGCAATCGCATCACTGTTCAGTTACCTGCCGAGGGGCTGCTCTTCTGGAAAATTTCTGGTCGTGAAGCCCTGTCCGAAGCATTCTCCTTTACCCTGCAATTGCTCGGTACTGACGCGCGCATGGATCGCAGCCAGCTGCTCGGAAAACCGGTCACCGTCACCCTGCCAACCCAGGGTTTGTCCGGCAGCCGCTACCTTAACGGTAAAATCACCCGCGTCGCCGTAAGCGCCGTCGAACTGAGCGGTACGCGTTATGCCGTTTACCAACTTACCGTTGAGCCGGATCTCTGGCCGATGAAGCGCGACCGCAACCTGCGTATTTTCCAGGGACAGACGGTGCCGCAAATCGTGAAAACCCTGCTGGGCGAATACCAGGTCAATATTGAAGATAAGCTGACAGGCAGCTACCGCACGTGGGAGTACTGCGTGCAGTACCAGGAGAGCAGCTTCGATTTCATCAGCCGTCTGATGGAGCTGGAAGGCATCGCCTACCATTTCAGGCATGAAGCGGACAAACACACGCTGGTGCTGACCGACGCGGCTACCCAACATCAGCCCTTTAGCGGCTATGAATTTATTCCCTATCACCAGACGCCATCGGGCGGTAGCACCGATGAAGAGGGAATTAGCCAGTGGGCGCTGGAAGATAGCGTGACGCCAGGGATTTACAGCCTGGATGATTACGATTTCCGCAAACCGAACGCATGGCTTTTCCAGGCGCGGCAAAACCCGAACTCTCCGTCTCCCGGCGCTATTGATGTTTATGACTGGCCGGGCCGTTTCGTCGAGCATGGGCATGGCGAATTCTACGCCCGCATTCGCCAGGAGCGCTGGCAGGTTGAGCATCAACAAATCGAAGGCACCGCCACGGCAATCGGAATTGCGCCGGGCTGCACTTTCCAGCTCACCAACGCCGCGTTCTTTAATGACAATGGCGAATACCTTGTCACCGCCGCGCACTACAACTTTGAAGAGAACCGCTACGCCAGCGGTGCCGACAGCCAGACGGTGCACCGCATCGACTTCAGCGTTATTCCCTCCTCGGTGGTGTTTCGCCCGCCGCAGCACACTCCCTGGCCGCGCACTTATGGCCCGCAGACCGCGCGCGTCGTGGGGCCGCAGGGGGAGAGTATCTGGACGGATAAATATGGCCGCATAAAAGTGAAGTTCCACTGGGACCGCCTGGCGAAAGGCGATGACACCAGTTCCTGCTGGGTGCGCGTCTCCAGCGCCTGGGCTGGTCAGGGCTATGGTGGCGTACAGATCCCGCGCGTCGGCGACGAAGTGGTCATCGACTTTATCAACGGCGACCCGGACCGCCCGATTGTTACCGGTCGCGTATACAACGAAGCGAGTATGCCGCCCTGGGCGCTGCCTGCTGCCGCAACGCAGATGGGCTTCCTCAGCCGCTCGAAAGATGGCTCGGTAGATAACGCCAACGCCCTGCGCTTTGAAGATAAAGCGGGCGAAGAGCAGGTGTGGATCCAGGCCGAACGTAACCTCGATACCCATGTGAAAAACGATGAGACGCGCAGCGTTGGCGGCTCACAGACCGTGAACATCACACGCGATCACAGCGGCAAAGTGGCCGGAACCCACTTCCAGGCGACGCAGCTATCCCACGACGAGGTGATCGGCGGCGATTTTACGCAGAAAGTGCAGGGTAATCTGACACTTGCCTCTGGCTCGAGCATCAAACTCGTTACCGGACAATCAGCCCTAATACTGGGGGCCAACGGCACGGTCACACTGCAGTGCAATGATTTTAAAATCGACGCGCTGGGCAGTGGGCAGATTAATACCAAAGGATTGCTGGATTTGAACTTATCAACACCGCAAAAACATGACGATGTTGCCCCCACCATCGACCAAATCCAGGCCGCGGTTACAAAAGCATTTAATCAAGGGAAGGATAAATAATGGCGACCGCACAGTTTGTTGTTTCGGAAGGCATCCTCAACCTGCCGGAAGCATGCCAGGATCGCAGCATTAACGTGCTGCGCTTTAATGAGAGCAACGCGACGCTGGTGATCACCCGTGCGTGGGACATCAAGGCAGGCGAGGAAGAGGCGTTTATCAGCCAGCAGCTGGCGAAAGTGAAGCGCAGCATGAAGAAAGTCGTAATGGGCGAAGTGGGAGATAGCCAGGTGGCGAACCAGCCTGCCCGTGAAGTTTCGCTGCGCTTTGAAAACCAGGGCGTGCTGGTGCATGAGAAACTGGCCATCACCCGCGTGGAGGATCATCTTCTGGTGCTGACGTTCAGCCGTACCGCGCCGTTTGACGCGCCTGCTGATGCATTCTGGGCGTCGATCAAATCGGGCTTACAGTTAGGGGCGTAAGGATGACGGATTACATCGCGGCCCGTATTGATGACCCACTCATCCACAGTTCAGCGCTGGCGGATTTTGTTGGTGCTGTCGTTGAAGGGGCGATTATCGCCGGGCTCCTGTTTGCTTGCTCTACGCCTGTCGGTGCAGTGTTGGCTGGCACGGCAATTGCCGTTCTGGTCTTCGGCGGCGGTCTGCAGGAAATCGGTGACGCCGCCGGGAGGCTGGTCGACAGCCTGATAGACCCCGGGCCCCCCGACGCGCATATCGTCACCGGCTCTGAGAACGTGCATATCAAGGGCAAAAAAGCCGCGCGTGCCGCCGGAACCGTGGATCGCGATTATCTGCTCGCGCCTCCTGCTCCTGAAGAGAGCATCGACTGGGCGGCTGTTGGCGTGCTGGCGCTGGCCACTGCGGCTGAAGCGGCAAAGCTCATCCTGACGCCCGGCGGCGTGACGATGGCGCTTGCCGAACGCGCCAAAGGTCTCACCCTCGATGACATGAAAAAGTGGGGATCGAACCTGTGGGAATCACTTTCGCAACCACTGGTTGAAAGTGCCGATCCCCATGCGACCCCGATGCCACTCGATAACGTCGACTGCAAAAAAGGCCATGCGGTCACCAGCAGTAACTTTATCGCCCAGGGTTCCAAAAGCGTCCTAATCAATAATCAGCCCGCAGCGCGCAATGGTGAGAAAAGCACCTGCGAAGCGGAAATCAAAGTCAGTGAAGATCCGCGGGTTCGCATCGGTGGTGACACCATCACCGTTCGCGATATCCGGAGTGGCAAAAACCAGCTGGCCTATATGCTGGGCGCGATTGTCGGCTCGCTGGGGGTTGCTGAACTGCCCAATCTGGCAAGAATGCTCTGCCGACGCATGCTAACCCGCAGCGTGCTGAAAAATATCGTCTGTGCTTTTGGCAGCGCGGTAGTTTCAGATGCGGTTTCTTCCGTTCTTATCTCCGCAGCGAGCACCGCTTTTCCGGTCAATATTGCCAGCGGCGCAAAGATCCTCGCCAAAGAGGAGGATCTCGACTTTGTGCTGCCGGATCGTATGCCGCTCTACTGGCAGCGTATCTACAACAGCCGCAACCGCGCCTCCGGCATGTTTGGCCCCGGCTGGATGATGCCGTTTGAGACGCGTCTTTACCGTCTGGCGGACAATCAGCTGATTTTCAAAGACATGAGCGGGCGCGAGCTGGGGCTTGGTGAAGTGCTCAGCGGCGATATGATCTCCTATCCGGACGAGGGGCTCAGGCTCTTCTCCAGCCCGAACGGTGCGATCGCGATCCAGACCGGCGAAGGCGATCATCAGGTCTATGAGCCGGATCCCACCCGCCCGGGCGAGTGGCGCATGCACCTCATCTACGACCGCCATGAAAACGCCCACTACTTCAGCTGGAACGAGCAGGGCCAGTTGGCGCGTATCTCCAGTGACAACGAAGCGCTGGATGTCGAACTTGAGTACGACGCCCATAGCGGGCGCTTACGCGCGGTTTACCAGATTGTTGACGGCGCACGCCAGCTGCTGGTGAGCTATCGCTACAACGACCAGGCGCAGCTGATTGCGGTCATCGATGCCGATGATGTGGTAACCCGCCAGTTTGGCTGGGATCGCGCCAGCGATATGCTGGCCTGGCACAGCTTCTCGACCGGCCTGAAAGTGCATTACCAGTGGCAGCCGAGTGCAGATGCAGAACACTGGCGCGTGAAGGCTTACCAGGTTCACGACGAGCAGGGCGCGGTGCTGGAAAACTGGCGTATCGACGCCGATGAGAGCAGACGCTACGCCCGCGTCAGCAATGATGAAGGCGTGGTCAGCGAACACTACTGGGATGAGATCTACCGCATCACAGCGTACACCGATGTGCACGGCGGTAAGTGGCAGTTCAACTGGGCGGGACAGTCCGAACAGCTATTGTCAGCCGTTCAGCCCGACGGCGGGCGCTGGGAGTATGCCTGGGACGATCGCGGCAATATGACACTGGAGCACGACCCGCTCGAACGCGCAACGCTGAAAACCTGGCATCCGCTGTACGACTTCCCGTTAAAAGAGGTGCTGCCGGACGGCGGCGTCTGGCAGTACGAATACAACCTGGCAGGCGATGTGGTGGCGCTGACCGATCCTGAAGGCGGCGTGACGCGCTTTGAGTGGAACGATCAGGGCGACTTAATCCGCCGCATTGATGCGCTGGAGAACAGCCACCGTTTCTGGTGGGATGCGCTGGGCCAGCTGATCCGCGAGGAGGACTGCTCCGGTAACCAGAGCCAGAATCAGTATGATGGTGCCGGGCGCCTTATCCGCAGCACCGACCCGCTCGGCAATACTGACAGCTACGTCTGGAGCCCCGCCGGTCGCCTGCAGACCTATATCCGTGCCGACGGGCGCGAGACGCAGTTCAGCTACACAAAATCCGGCCTGCTCTGCGGACAGAGCGTCGACGGCGTCAGCACGCGCAGGGTAAAACTCAATGCGCGCGGCCAGGTGACGGAAGCCACCGACCCGGCAGGGCATGTGACCCGTTTCCGCTTCAACCGGGCGGGCCGTCTGGTGACGCTCACCAACGCTAACAACCAGGAGTGGCGTTTCGACTACACCCCGACCGGGCTGCTGACCTGTCAGCAGGATTACGCCGGGCGGCAGACGGAGTATCACTACAACGCCGCGCAGCAGGTGGCTTCGCTTGTACGCCACCCGGAGCGCGGCAGCGACCTGCCGGCGCAGGTGCTGAATTACGAATATGACGCCCTCGGGCGCATGACGGCGCGGGAAACCCCGGAGCACCGCACCGAGTACCGTTACAGCGCGCTGGCCACCGAAATCCGCCGTTATGCCTACACCGAGTGGCGTCAGGCCGCGGTGGAGATGCGCGAGCCGGCGCACAGCGAAGCCATCATCCTCGCGCGTAACAAGCGTGGCGACCTGGTCCGCGAGGAGAACCATTCCGGCGTTTATCAGCATGAATACGATGCCTTAAGCAACCTCAGCGCCACCACCTTCCCGGACGGGCGGGAACTGAAGTTCCTGCGCTACGGCACCGGGCACCTGCTGGAGATGCAGCTCTCCCTGAGCGGCAAAACGCTGCCGGTCACCGGCTACCAGCGTGACCGCCTGCACCGTGAAACGCACCGCACGATGGGTGCGCTGGAGCTGGAGACGCACTACGACATGGCCGGGCGCATCACGCACCGGCGCTGTACCGACAACCTGCGCGACCGTCTGGTCTCGGAGCGCCGCTACCAGTGGGACCGCGCGGACCAGATAATCCGCCGCATGTACACCGACGGCGCACCCTCCACTCCGGCAGAGAAGTACCGTCAGTCCCTGTGGGGCTACGACGCGGCCGGGCGCATGACGCAGAGCCTGCAGCCGGAAGGTGAAGAGCGTTTCTGGTATGACGCCGCGGACAACCGCACCACGCCGGAACTGCAGCCGGTGTGGAACAACCTGCTGAAACGCCTGGACGGCGTCAGCCGGGAGTACGACGGTTTCGGACGTATGGCCGTGCGGCACGACACGCAGCGCGGCGTGACTCAACGCTTCAGCTACGACGACGAGCACCGTATAAGCCGGGTGGAAATCGACGGTGACGCGGAGTTCACAAAAGCCGAATACCGCTATGATGCCCTGGGCCGCCGCACGGAGAAACAGGTGTGGCGACGCCATGCCCGGAAACCGGAGCGCACGCAGTACGCCTGGTCCGGCCTGCAGATGGTGGGTGAAACCAGCGACAGTCACCCGGACGCAGCGGTGCAGTACATCTACACCGAAAACAGCTATGAACCGCTGGCGCGCGTCGACAGCCACGGTGAGCATGCGGAAATTTTCTGGTACCACACGGAACTCAACGGCCTGCCGGACAGCGTGACCGACAGCAACGGCGACACCGTCTGGCGCGGTGCTTCCACGGCCTGGGGCCGCAGCCTGCGCGAGAGCACACCGGTCGAGTGGGACACCCCGCAGAACCTGCGCTTTCAGGGCCAGTACCTTGACCGTGAAACGGGCCTGCACTACAACACCTTCCGCTACTACGACCCGGCGGGCGGGTGCTATACGCAGATGGACCCGATTGGTCTGCTGGGCGGGCTGAATACGTATACGTATGTGGTTGATCCGCTGGGGTGGGTGGATCCGCTGGGGTTGATGTGTGGTAAAACAACTCCTGTTTATCGTGTCGAAACTGATGTTGTAGCAAGTCAAAGGATTTTTATTGATGAGTTAGGAAATATTACTATTCCCGATAGAGAAAGAATGTTGTTTTTAAACTTTGGTAGTAAAGAAAGAGCTGCTGAATTTCGTGGTATGGGTGATAAACAAGTTAAAACTTTCGAGGTTAAACAAACCTTCCTGGACAAACTACGGGAAACGTCTATGACTGAAAGAGAGTTAGGTAAATCTAAAAACAAAGCAGATCGAAACAGGCCATTACGAGTTGATAAAAAAACGCCTGATCAATATGGATTAAGGCCAGAGCAGATTAATGAATTATTGGAAAACATCATACAAGGTTCTGGGAGAACATTATGAATTATTTGGATGTGTTGAAAGTGTACTTAGAAGATGAGGGGGAGAGAATTTCCTCATCTTCTTGTCTTAAAAAAAATAATGGGTTTATCGTCGAGTATACTACAACTTGTCGTGCTGGTTGCGGCGATTTTATATTGCAAAAAGCGAGAGATATATTATTAACAATTAATCAGAATACTTTCCCTAAGTGGCCCGATCTAGATTTTTGGCTTGCAATTTTACCTAAGTGCTTTACTAGTTCTTTTTCAAGTGATGGTGACGATTGGACCTTTGAGAATTGGCTTTACTGGTTTGAACCTGAAAACAGATTCTGGTTTTTATGGAGCGTCAATGCGATAGACGAGACCCACTTAAAAATTAGTATATTAGTACACGAACACCCTTTTCCATCAGAAGCTTTAGAGGTTTTATTCATGAAATTGGGTACTGATGAATTGGAAGAGGTGAATATTTGTTCTTGTAAATAGCAAATCAGAGGAAATAATAATCATCATGTTTTTTTTATTAGAGTTAATTTTTGGATATGTTTATAAACATAACTAATTGCAATAACGACTTTAAGGAATAATCTTTTTTTGAATCGAAATTTCAGTATATTAATGATACCTATACCACACCGGAACGTATGCAGTACGCCTGGTCCGGCCTGCAGATGGTGGGCGAAACCAGCGACAGCCACCCGGACGCGGCGGTGCAGTATATCCACACCGAAAACAGCTATGAGCCGCTGGCGCGCGTCGACAGCCACGGTGAGCACGCTGATATCTTCTGGTATCACACGGAACTGAACGGCCTGCCGGACAGCGTGACCGACAGCAACGGCGAGACTGTCTGGCGCGGCGCATCAAGCGCCTGGGGCCGCAGCCTGCGGGAGAGCACACCGGTAAACTGGTACACCCCGCAGAACCTGCGCTTCCAGGGCCAGTACCTGGACCGCGAAACGGGCCTGCACTACAACACCTTCCGCTACTACGACCCGGCGGGCGGGTGTTACACCCAGATGGACCCGATAGGGCTGGCGGGCGGGCTGAATACCTATACCTATGTGGTTGACCCACTGGGGTGGGTGGATCCGTTGGGGTTAATGTGTAAAACAGTGAGTAGCAATACTACCGAATCTATTTTTAAGGTTCAGGGAAGTACTCCGTCTAACGTCAACCGGGTTAGAATCATTTTAGATGAGTCTCGGAGTCATAAGATTCAGCGTGGGACATTGAATATTAATATTGGAGATAGTGCACATGCTCAATATTTTCTTGATATAAGGGAGGTTAATGCACATTAACTAAGATGAAAATATTTTAGTTATCTTAAAAAGATTCCTATTTTAGTAGTTTATCGCTTTTAAAGAAATGTAAGTTTCGTGAAAAATGGTATTGACCATTTGGATTTTGATGTTCATCAAGAAAGATAAAGTATCCTATTGTTAATCAACAAAATGCAGATGAATTGATATACTGTTTGATTGAAGATGGATATCTTTATAAGAAAAACAAGATTGCTGATGAATTTTATAAGCGATTATCAATACAAAATTCATGGTGGGGTATTTACGATCTTATGTCTGATTTTTATATTAACTTCGACGAGGAAAAAACTTTACCCACAATATGTGAAAAATATGCACTATGAATAGTATGTGCCACGAGATTGGGTGGGAGAATTACTTTATTTTTGTGCTGAGGATTTGTTAAATGATTGTCAATGTTTTTGGATAAGAAATTGTGTCGATCATAGAAAAGAATTATTGAAAAATTTATTTTTTATAATTAAGAGAATTTAGAAGGTGTGGAGGTTTAAATTAAATAATATTTATAGACTTAAAATAACGTCATAATAGATGTTAGGAAAAAAAATTGAATTATTTGTTAGTTTATTGATTTTTGAGAGGGCTGAGTAGAACTAGCACATTAGATGGTCAAGCGTCATATTAGAGTAATTAACTCCCATTTGTTAAAGCTAAACGTACGATACTATTGTGCCAGCAGCTTACTAAGGCAGTTTTAATTGTTCATTTTTTATAAGGTAACAACATAAACACTTTCCTTTGGTAGAAGGCTTCTTGCTTCGCTGATATTATCTGATTTAATTAATTTGTGTATGTCTCTGACATCTTTAGTTAAATCTGATATGTTAACTATCCATTTTTGACAGTAGTCAATTACGGCTTGATTCCGTAATCCGATCTGTATCGTACGATAATTAAGTTTATTTAGAAATATGTCTCGCTCTGGATCCCATTGTATAACGACGTCTGATTCTTTTATTTTTCTCTTCCATTCTGTATTCTGTTCTGTCTCATGGTGTTGATGCTTACTTAGTATCCCTTGAGAAAGGATCTCTTTAAAGCCTTGGTGGCTGAGGTCGATTGCCAAAATACGACTTTGATTATAGTCTTTTTTCCCCCATCCAGAACGATACATCATCCATAAAAAAGAGGGTTTAATCCATGTCATTCTCGACATGCTAAAAGGAGGAGAAACAAAGCTTTTATTATCAAGAGCACTGTCTGCAATATTGTCAGAGTATGCCTGGTAAACGCGAATAAAGTCTTCTGTATAGAATGCTCTAATCTCTTTTTCTGGTTGAGGGGCATTTATTGTGTTTTTTTTCATGAAATTCTCGCTCCAACTTTTACTATATAAGCTATATTTGTACTATCTTACCACAAATCATATTAAATTGAATATGTTTAATATTTGATTTAGACAGCGAAGTTTCAGTTATTAAATTTTACAAATATCATTTTTAGTTAGATGACTTCATCTGTTAAGTATCAAAAATTGCGATAGTCATTGCCTTAAGCAACCTCAGCGCCACCAGCTTCCCGGACGGGCGGGAACTGAAGTCCCTGCCCTACCGGGCACCTGCTGGAGATGCGGCTCTCCCTGAGCAGCAACACGCTGTCTATTAAAAACGTGCGTATAATACTTGGTAAGATAAGAGATGATGTTGATTTTGGCCGCGCAGATATCGCTGCAGGTTACAGCCCAAATAATCCTAGACCTAGAGGTTATACATGGCATCATCATCAGGATTCTGGTTACATGCAACTTGTTCCTACTGAAATACATGACGCTGTAAGGCACTCTGGTGGCATTGCTACAAACAGGAGATAATAATGGTTAATATCGTGAACTATAATAGTCCAGCTAGTACAGAAGAAATCACAACTTTCGAAAAAAGAGTTGGCGGTTCCTTTCCTGAGGATTATAAAGATTTTTTAAAGAAATATAACGGAGGCCAACCAGTCCCGAATGCTTTCAGCTTTTATTCTGATAGAGATGATGGTTCTGCAGTTGATTGGTTTCTTAGTTTAGGGAAGGAGAAATATAGTAATTTACAAAAGTATTATGATCAGTATAAAGATAGGGTGCCTCAGGGATTAATACCAATCGCGCATGATGCTGGTGGTAACCTTGTGTTGATTGGTGTAAATGGACACCAAGGAATTTATTTCTGGGATCATGAGTTTGAGGCTGATTCGCCTGATATGTCTAATGTTTATAAAGTGAGTGAGACTTTTACTGAATTCCTGGGTAACCTTCACGAAATAGAGTTGTGATTTTGCAGTGACCAATATGTTGTTACCTGCCTTTATTTTTGATAAGCGAAATTGCTTTCAACGAGCTTCTGTTACTAGCAGAGCAAACTACAACATTCTTGAAAGAAGATGACTTGGTGAAGTTAACGACGTATGGGCCAAAATTTTCAGTAAAGGAGGGTGGTAATGAATACAAACTATGTATTTGAACCGATAGATTTTATTTTTACAAATTCTTTTTTTAAAGGTTTATCTGCAGAAGATGTTAAAAGTTATGTGATTACAGATTCTTTGAGGGACGCCTGTGAATTTGCTTTTGAGAAAAATCTACCCGCGCCATATAAAGTCTGGGAGGATGTTATTGAAAATAATATAAAAGATTTAAGGGTTCATGATAAGTTTGATGATGCGGAAGAGGTTGTTAATGAATATTTAGCAAACTTACAAATCCAACATGCTGGTGTTTTATTGGAACACAGGAAGAAAAAAGTAAAAAAACTCAACACCGGTTATGATGATTTTTTATTTTCTGATGCTCGCGAAGATGCTTTTTTTGTTCTCTCCACAGTGGCAATAAATAGATTCTTAGATAATCCTCTACGCAATAACCTTTTTGAGGAAATATTTGACTGCTATAAAAAAGGCGGCTGGCCCTGTGGTCTTAAAGGCCATGACCTGATCGTATTTGATCCCAGTGCTTTAAAGAAATAAGTGTTCTAACAGCCCCGTCGGACCCCGCCATTCTGCATTCGTACCGACGGGCGCGAAACACGGTTTGCCTACACCGAGTGGCGTCAGGCCGCGGTGGAGATGCGCGAGCCGGCGCACAGCTAAGCCATCATCCTGGCGCGTAACAAGCTTGGCGACCTGGTCCGCGAGGAGAACCATTCCGGCGTTTATCAGCATCAATACGATGCCTTAAGCAACCTCAGCGCCACCACCTTCCCGGACGGGCGGGAGCTGAAGTTCCTGCGCTACGGCACCGGGCACCTGCTGGAGATGCAGCTCTCCCTGAGCGGCAAAACGCTGCCGGTCACCGGCTACCAGCGTGACCGCCTGCACCGTGAAACGCACCGCACGATGGGCGCGATGGAGCTGGAGACGCACTACGACATGGCCGGGCGCATTCACGCACCGGCGCTGCACGGACAACCTGCGCGACCGTCTGGTCTCCGAGCGCCGCTACCAGTGGGACCGCGCGGACCAGATGATCCGCCGCATGTACACCGACGGCGCACCCTCCACTCCGGCGGAGAAGTACCGTCAGTCCCTGTGGGGCTACGACGCGGCCGGGCGCATGACGCAGAGCCTGCAGCCGGAAGGGGAAGAGCGTTTCTGGTATGACGCCGCGGATAACCGCACCACGCCGGAACTGCAGCCAGTGTGGAACAACCTGCTGAAACGCCTGGACGGCGTCAGCCGGGAGTACGACGGCTTCGGGCGTATTACCGTGCGCCACGACACGCACCGGAGAGTGACGCAGCGCTTCAGCTACGACGACGAGCACCGCATCAGCCGGGTGGAAATCGACGGCGATGCGGAGTTCACAAAAGCAGAATACCGCTACGACGCGCTGGGCCGCCGCACGGAGAAACAGGTGTGGCGACGCCATGCCCGGAAACCGGAACGTACGCAGTACGCCTGGTCCGGCCTGCAGATGGTGGGCGAAACCAGCGACAGTCACCCGGACGCGGCGGTGCAGTATATCCACACCGAAAACAGCTATGAACCGCTGGCGCGCGTCGACAGCCACGGTGAGCACGCGGACATCTTCTGGTACCACACGGAACTGAACGGCCTGCCGGACAGCGTGACCGACAGCAACGGCGAGACCGTCTGGCGCGGAGCTTCCACGGCCTGGGGCCGCAGCCTGCGCGAGAGCACACCGGTAAACTGGGACACCCCTCAGAACCTGCGCTTCCAGGGCCAGTACCTGGACCGCGAAACGGGCCTGCACTACAACACCTTCCGCTACTACGACCCCGCGGGCGGGTGTTACACCCAGATGGACCCGATTGGTCTGGCGGGCGGGCTTAACACCTATACCTATGTGGTTGACCCAATAGGTTGGGTGGATCCGTGGGGACTGGCTGGCTGTTCATTACCGAAAAAAATTAATTTAACACATGAAGGTGTTCATCATGTGAAGCAAAGGCATGTAGGTAATAAGAGTGGTTGGGATCATAAAAGTAAATGGACCATAAGCAATGCGGAATGGAAGTCGACAGTCAGGGATGTTTTCCGTAAACCTGACAGAATAACACGTGATGGTTCTCGTTTTGTTTATGAAAAAACATTATCCAGAACAGTAGGACAAACTCCTGAAGGCGAAGCTTTGACGAAAGTCAGAGTAGTTGTTGAGGCGAACGGCGATTTAGTGACTGCATTCCCTCAGAGCGTATTCAGGGATGCGAAGATAGATGATCTAATATTTTGAGGTAATTATGTCTCTAGACTTACATGTAAAATGCAAAGATGAAGTTTTTTATTTTGAAATTAGCGAGACGCTACACTCATCAATATTTTCAAATTCGACAAGGTGGAGTTATTTTAAACGGTTACGGAAAATAAAAGATTATTATCGAGCTGATTGTTTATTCAAAAATGATGAAGGAGTCGCGTTCCTTCAAGAGTTTATTAGTGTTTGCGAGTTGGTTGATTCTTCAGGATTTAATATTGCGGAGATGAAATCATTAATGCAATCAAATAAAATAGAGTATGTAAGAATCAGTGGTGATTAAATAAGAAAGTTGGGATGCTAGAGGCGCGCCAGAATATTCTAATTTTTAATGAATAGGTAGTCATTCAAGAACCGCTGGCGCGCGTCGACAGGCATGGTGAGCATGCGGAAATCTTCTGGTATTACAAGGAAGTCTAAAGATCCGCGAATGATTGTAATCCAGAGTAAGATGAAAACTTTGGATATACAAATTAATACTGCCGAAAATGGAATTTTGTTGCCTTCTACTAGTAAAGTACAATTTTCTAAAGGAAGCACTATATCTAACGAATTCTTATAAAGAAGAACTTTTTGACCGCTTAAGTTCTATAAACAACATTAAATACTCCTTGGGTGAACTTAATAAAATAAATCCAGAAATGGATAGCGGTACATTATAAATTTTAGGAAGTATCATGTGTGAATTGTCAGCGCTTGAGAAAAGATATTTTGAAGTAAGCTCGGATTGTGAGAAATACTTGTCTGAATATACATCTTGCATATCGTCAAATTTGAATGACACTGTAATAAGTAAAGGTCCTTTGTATAACCTGCGGCCTATGAAATAGAACGAGTTGGTTTAAAAAAACAAGATAACTTAACAAGTTACCATCAGCTATAAAAAATACACACGTTTACTATTATGATAAATTAGATCGCATAATATTAGTTGAGATATATGGGCAACCTGAAAATATAGTTAATAGAGAATTCTGTGTATATGGTGATAATTGCTTGGAGCGTGTATGTTTTACAAGTGCAGGGACATTGAGGAATATATCTGTTTCCTTCTTTGAAGGTTCAGTAGTTAAAAAAGATGTTAATTGGGAGATGTATGGATGTAGCATATCTAATTACATATATAATGGATCTGTTTTAGAAAAAAATAACTGTGCAGCAAAAGGAGCATGATGATCCTTCATTTTCAGAGTTTGATGTCATCTTTAAGTATAAAAATAATGAGCTGGAAAATATTACAAATATTTTCCCTAACGGTTATCAGGAACAGCGATTCCCATAGTTCTACCTAAAAACAATCCATATAAGAAAATAAAGTTCCGTTTTTTTATTTTGCTGATTTTTAGTTATGTTTTAAACATAGCTCTGTCTTTCTTATCTCTCAAGTTATGGCCTGAAATCATCAAGCGTATTGCTCTTGATGGTTATTTGGTCTGGATTTATCAATAACATCCAGGAGGCAGTGAATTGAAATTGTTAGAAGAAAATGAAGAGATCTCTTTATCAGGAGAGGAGGCCGTTAAAATATTAACAGATGTTGAATATATTCTTATTTCATTAAGAGATATCGCCAGACATTATTACGATAATGTCGATGGTGAGATTACATCTGAGGGTAGATCTGCATATCGTGAAGAAACCACAAGATTTATAGATGAAAACGAGATTACTAAAAAATTAGCAAATATAAGAAGAGTAATTAGTGAAAAGTTTAACCTTGAGCCAGGTGATGATGAGATGGATGATATTGAAAGAGAATTAGAAAATATTCGTTATTGGAGGTCACGTTCGTAGTAAGGTACTGATAAATCGTAATTTTGTAGGGTTCTTTATCAGCGCTACTTTTTGTAAATAGTAATATTATATTGGATTTTTATCGTGGTTATTAAAAAGAGCACTCTTAAAGATGGTTTGTTTTTTATAAATGACGATAACCCAGGCGAGTCAGTTATAGTTAATTTCTACACGTTTGTTAGCCTTATCAAAGGCATAATGGTCGCTTATGGTAAGAAATCAGAAGGCGAGGCAGAATCTATAATTAATAACTCACCTATGCTAACCGTACCACCCCAAAATTATCTGGAAGCTTGCTTGCTGGGACATGAGGAGGAATATTATTGGGCTATGGTTATTTCGCACGGTGATCGCTATTTTGAAAAGGGATTTAGTTATGCTGCGCCCGATAGCTATGATGAGTGGGAAAGCAAATATATAAAAGATAACAATCTTAAAACTAATACTTTGATATATTAAGATGGGGAGTGATGGAATTGCTGGCAAATAAAAAAGCGCTGATTCTAGAGCTAATGATGAAGCAAATTAATCTCTCTGAATTTCTATGCCAGTTTGGTGATGGTTCCGGAGAGTTAGATCTCTGTAAGGAGTTAACCCTTGCGCGAGAAGCCAAAGACGCCGAGCTGGTTGACCTTCTTCTTTATCTCAGCGCGGTAGTAAA
Source organism: Kosakonia sp. S57 (assembly GCF_016516575.1). Classification (NCBI taxonomy): domain Bacteria; kingdom Pseudomonadati; phylum Pseudomonadota; class Gammaproteobacteria; order Enterobacterales; family Enterobacteriaceae; genus Kosakonia; species Kosakonia sp. S57. The sequence goes on from NZ_JACVUL010000017.1 coordinate 81,948, forward strand.
ATTTGATTACTACGATGTCGACATATTAAACCAGCTTTTGACAGATCCCTGGCATCAGAAACATGAAGAGATCGTAAGATTGTTAGATCATTATCGGCAGCCCTCCAGCGTGAACCCTCTTTATAAAGCCGCGCTGCTCAATCTTGATTACAGGGATTACGATGAAGATTTCATACTGGCAAATAAATGCATACGGGCGTTGGAGAAAATCCAGGACCAGAATGCTATTGAGAAAATGGAGTTATTAGCCAGCGCTGATAATGAGTTAATCCGTCAATATGCACAAAAACACTTAAACAGAATGCGTCGCTAAAGCAGAGCAAGGTGACTGGATTGACAACCACACCTCGCCACGCTAGTTTTCCCGAAAGCCCTCGACCTGTAAAACCATGATTGATTTTAACGCCGACATCATTAGCTTTACCTCGCTTGCCGATATCTGTCTCGGACATTCCGTGGATATTTACCTTGAGGAGATGCTTACCCGCTTTACCGTCGAGACGAAAACGTACCCCTCTTCATCGCCATTGGGCGGCGATATGCACGGCTATTTTCTTGATGACAACACGATATCGATCTTCACCGATGCGAACGACATTATCGTCTCCGTCGTCTGTAACCAGAACTACCACGGGAGATATCAGAACAGGCTCTATGCCGGTATCACCATGGAGCGGCTTACGCTTCTCAGCAAAAGCGTCCTGCTGATTAACGGCGCTCTGATTGTTGATGGTGATTACGGGCTCGCTTTCTCTCTCCCTTCGCCCTATGACGAAATTGCCGATCATCTTCAGCACATCCCCGGCGATCTGCAACTCAATGAGATTGTCGTCAGCGACCACTCTTCCTGGGCACCACAAGCTTCACGCAGAGGACGTAAAAAAAGATGAATAACAGCCTGTTGCAAACCACCCTGGACGCTTTCAAAAGCACTCACCATTTAACTTTCCCCGAACGTTACACGCGCTTTCTCGCCGCGCAGCTCGACGCTACTGAAATCACCACGCCGGAAGGTGATGCTATCTATTTATATGCCCACGGCGATCTGCTGGAGCGAAACGACACCTACGCCATCCAGCAGGCGGAGCCTGAGTATCTGCTGATTGGTCAGGATGGCGATATTGGCTACTTTATCCACGGTCAATCAGGCCGCGAGACGATTTACCGTCAGGATCTGGGCGCGCTTGGCGCACTGCCGCTAGAGCCTGCCGCTGAGAGTATCGACCAGCTGCTCGCCTGAGCGTTTTGCCTTTGATTTTCCTCACAAAGCCCTTTCCAGTACTGCCCGCCCGCGCATCACACAAAAATTTAATTTAAAGCCGGTATAACTTTTGCGCACATTCTTCCGATATATCCGTCATGCGCCCCGCGCCACGCCATATCGGAGAAGTTATGTCAGTCAAAAGAAACACCGGGAAAAAGCTCAAAGCCAGGACGCTGATGTTGATATCCATCTTTGTCACGATAACCGCCGGTTTTCTTGTGACCATTGGCCTGCTGATATGGCAAGCGATGGCGCAGCAGGAGGCGGTAGCAAAGAAACATCTGCAACAGATAGCTCAAACCGAAGCCCTGCAGGTCAGCCAGCAGCTTGATTCCGCGCTGGTTGCGGCACGCGATGTCGGCAACAGCGCCTGGTCACTGCGCGAAGCAGGCCTTGCGGATCGTAAAGGGCTGGACCAACTCCTGCGCGATTACTTGCATGCGCACAGCGATTTCCTCTCGATGTCGCTGGCCTTTGAACCGAACGCTTTCGACGGCAAAGATGCCGAATTCGCTGGCAAACCGGAGCAGGATCCTGCCGGGCGTTACGCCCGTTATGTTGATCGCGACTCGGCAGGCAACCCGGCGCTGCACAACCTGCTCGATTACGAAACGCCGGGCAGCGGCAACTACTATGTGCTGCCGCGCCAGCGCCAAAAAGAGGTGATCATCGAGCCCTATATCTACCCCTACAACGGGGTCGATGTGATGCTTACCTCCATCGCCGCGCCGATTATGCGCAACGGTAAATTCCAGGGGTCGGTCACGTCCGACTTCTCACTGGCGACGCTGCAAAAACGGATTGGTGCCATCAAACCGTGGGATGGCGTCGGCTATGCCGTGCTGCTGTCGGCGGAGAATAACGTCGTCTCCAGCCCGGACAAAGCGGCCATCGGCAAGCCCTACAAGGGCACCATTACGGGCAGTGAGGTGGTGCGTTTTGACGATCCGCAGCTTGGCGAACCGGCATTCATCACCTGGCGCACCATTGCGGTCGGCAACAGCGGCACGCCGTGGAAACTGGCGATTATCACCCCGGTCAGCGTGGTGATGGCGGAAGCCTGGCACTTCCTGATGAATGCGATTGTGATGATGGTGCTGAGCATTATTATCGTCAGCCTGGTGGTGGCGCTGGTCTTTACCCGCAAAGTCGCGCGCCCGGTGGGCGGTGAGCCATCCGAAGCGGCGGAGATCGCTCTCTCGGTTGCGCAGGGCGATCTTAGCAGCACCATCCCCGTGCAGAGGGGTGACAGCAGCAGCATCTTCTACGCGCTGCACGCCATGCAGGGGCAGTTGCACCGCATTGTCAGCACCATCACCGATGCCAGTAACTCGGTGCGTGCGGGCAGTAGCGAAATTGCCGCCGGTAACCTCGATCTCGCTTCACGTACCGAAGAGCAGGCGGCGGCGATTGTACAAACCGCGGCGAGCATGGAGCAGATTGCCGTCACGGTGAAAAATAACGCCGATAACGCCCACAAAGCGACGCGTCTTACCGAGCAGGCGACCGACATTGCCGGGCAGGGCGAAGCGCTGGTCGACGAAGTGGTCGATGTCATCAATAAAATCGACGAAAGCGCGCAGAAGATCGGCGATATCAACAGCATCATCGACGGTATTGCTTTCCAGACCAATATCCTTGCGCTGAACGCCGCCGTGGAAGCGGCGCGCGCCGGTGAGCAGGGGCGTGGCTTTGCGGTGGTTGCGGGTGAAGTGCGCAGCCTGGCGCAGCGCAGCGCCAATGCGGCGAAAGAGATCTCAACGCTGATTGATGAGTCGACCGGCCGCGTCAGCAAAGGCGTGGCGCTGGTGAATGAAACTGGCGCGATGATGAAGCAGATCATCGAGGCGGTGACCAATGTCCACCTGGTGATCAACGAAATCGTGCAGGCGCTGGATGAGCAGACCAAGGGCATCAACCAGGTCAGCGTGGCGGTAAACCAGATGGATAGCGCCACCCAGCAGAACGCCTCGCTGGTGCAGCAGATCTCCGCCGCGGCCATGTCGCTGGAGGAGCAGGCGAAATCACTGGAAGAGACGCTGGCCTTCTTCGCCGCGCGTCAGGTGTAATGCAAAGGCCCGCCTGGCGCGGGCCTTTCTCTTTAATGCGTCACTTTGCCAGATCGTCGAGCAGCGCCCGGTGAAACGTCGCCGGGTCCTGCATCTGCGGCGCATGGCCTAAACCATCAAACTCCACCAGCCGGGCATTGGGGATCAGCTCCGCCGCCTCTTTGCCCAATACCTTGTAGTTGCCGACCGCCTTTTTCACCTCCGGCGGCGCATCATCGCTGCCGGGCGCGGTTGTATCGCCGGTGCCGATAAACAGCGTAGTAGGCACGCGTAAATCCTTGAACTCATAGAACACCGGCTGGGTGTAGATCATGTCGTAGATCAGCGCCGAGTTCCACGCCACCCGCGTCTTGCCCGGCCCGTTGTTTAACCCCGCCAGCATCTCAACCCATTTATTGTATTCCGGCTTCCATTCACCCATGTAATAGGTCTTCTGCTCGTAGGCTTTAATGCTCTGCGCGGTAGTTTTTAGCTCGCGCTGATACCACGCGTCCACGCTGCGATAGGGCACGCCCTTCGCCTTCCAGTCCTCAAGGCCAATCGGGTTAACCATCACCAGCTTCTGCGTCTCTTGCGGGTACATCAGCGCATAGCGCGTCGCCAGCATGCCGCCGGTGGAGTGGCCGATAATTACCGCTTTTTTCACTCCCAGCTTCGCCAGCAGCTGATGGGTATTCTCCGCCAGTTGCTGGAAGCTGTACTGGTAATTGGCCGGTTTAGTGGAGGTGCAAAAGCCAATCTGGTCCGGGGCAATCACCCGATAACCGGCCTCATGCAGCGCGGTAATGGTGCTCTCCCAGGTGGCGGCGCAAAAGTTTTTGCCATGCAGCAATACCACGATTTCACCGTTCGGTTTATCGGCGGAGATATCCATATACCCCATGCTTAAGGGCTGGCGCTGGGACTGAAACTCAAAGTGCATCAGCGGCCACGGGTAGGTGAACCCTTCAAGCTGGCCACCATACTCTGCGGCCTGTGCCGCACTGGTGAAGAGCAACGCGAGCAGTAGCGCGCGGCGGGGAAAACGTCGCATACAACCTCCTGGCTCGTTTAAACGATATCGTCCACCACGCCGCCATCGACGCGCAGCGCTGCGCCGGAGGTTGCCGACGCCTGCGTTGAGCAGACATAAACCACCATATTCGCCACCTCTTCAACGGTGGCGGCGCGCTGGATAACCGATGAGGGGCGATTCGCCATCACAAACTCTTTTGCCAGCGTCTCCAGAGACTTACCGGTTCTCTCCATCTCTTCCTGCATCATGGCCGCGAAACCGTCGGACATCGTTGGCCCCGGTAATACGCTGTTAACCGTGACGCCGCTACCGGCAACAAACTTCGCCAGCCCGCGCGCCAGCGACAGCTGTGCCGTTTTGGTCACGCCGTAGTGGATCATATCCGCCGGAATATTCAGGGCAGACTCGGAGGAGATAAACACCACGCGGCCCCAGCCCTTATCGACCATCGCGGGCAGCAGCGCGCGCGCCAGCCGCACGCCGGACATCACGTTGGTCTGCCAGTAACTCTCCCAGGTCTCATCATCGGTGGCGTAGAAATCCTGCGGGCCATAAATACCGGCATTATTAACCAGGATATCAACGTCAGAGGCGGCTTTAAGCAGGGAAGCCACGCCTTCCGCCGAGCCAAGATCGGCAACGGCGGTGCGCACACGCGCGCCGCTCACGTGCTGGGTTAACGCCGCTTTGGCCTTGTTGACTGACTCGTCGCTGCGCCCGTTGAGGATCACCTCTGCACCGCTCTGGGCTAGCCCGGTCGCAATCGCGAAACCAATCCCGCCCGTCGAGGCGGTGACCAGCGCCACTTTTCCGCTCAGATCAATCTTCATCATTCGCTCCTTATCACGTGGATTTGGCAAATAAATAATCCTGGCACATGTGGCGCGGTGCGGGCGAAAAAGCATCAGCTGTGGGGATGGGGTTCCTGCGCCAGACACTGTAAATGGCCGTGGCGCACGCCGCGCTGGGCGATCACCTCATCGGCGAAATGCTCAATCTCGCCGCGTTTGCCTTTTAGGACGGCGATCTCAAGGCAGTCGTCATGGCTGATGTGCACGTGCAGGGTGGCCACCGAGAGATCATGATGGTGGTGCTGAGTGGCGACCAGCCGGCTTGCCAGCTCGCGCTTCTCATGTTCATACACGTAGGTCAGCACACCGAAGCCCGGTTTATCCTGATCGGCTGGAGCCTCCTGCGCCAGCGCGCCGCGCAGCAGATCGCGTGCGGCTTCTGAGCGGTTGTGGTAGCCGCGCCGCTGGCTTAGCGCGTCCAGGGCGGCGAGCAGATCGTCATCAAGCGTTAGGGTTACGCGTTGCATAGCGGATTCCTCGGGCGAAGTGAAGGGAGGGCGGGTAACACCGCCTGTTGTAGCGCCCGGCCTGCAAGGGAGCTAAAGCGCAGCGGCGCGCTGACGGTGACGTTTTCGACGATCTGCCCGGCGTGCATCACCAGCACCCGCTGGCAGAAGCGCTCCACCAGGCGCAGATCGTGGGTGATAAACAGGCACGCCGCGCCGGAGCGCTGTTGCAAGCGTTGCAGCAGGGCGATGATGCCGCTTTGCACCACGCGATCGAGGCTGGAGACCGCTTCATCCAGGATCAGTAACTCTGGCGCGACCACCAGCGCCCGGGCGAGGCAGACACGTTGCAGCTGACCGCCGCTCAGCTGCATAGGGCGTTTCTCCAATAAATCAGGTTCCAACTCGACATCTGCGAGCAATTGCATGATGCGCTGTAGCTGCTGCGCTTTACTGAGCTTTGCCAGGTGGCGCAGCGGTTCACGCACGATGTCGCGCACCGTCATGCGCGGGTTAACCGCGCTAATCGGGTCCTGAAACACCATCTGTACATCGCGGCGAAAATCGCGCCGTGCCGCGGCGGTAAGCTTCGGAAGTGGCGTTCCACGCCAGCAAACGTGGCCTTGTTCTGGTGCTTCCAGCCCGACCAGCAGGCGCGCCAGCGTGCTCTTGCCGCAGCCGCTGCGCCCGAGCAGGGCGACGGTTTCACCCTGCTTCAGCGTCAGGGAGATATCGCTCAGCACCTGTTGGTGACGGTAAGCGTGAGAGAGTTGGTTAACGGTAAGAATCGTCATTGCGCAAGCTCCATGCCGTAGAGCGCCAGATGCGCGCTCACTAACTGTCGGGTCAGCGGGTGCTGCGGCGCGTGAAAAATAGTCCCGACCGCGCCGCGCTCGATGATGCGCCCGTTATCCATCACCGCCACCTCATCGGCGAGACGCGCCACCACGCCCATATCGTGCGTTACCAGCAGCATGCCCGGCTGGCGTTGCTGCATCAGGGAATCGAGCAGGTCGAGGATACTGGCCTGGGCGATGGCGTCGAGATCGGTGGTCGGCTCATCGGCGATAAGAAAGGGCGCCTCGGCCAGCAGCGCCAGCGCAATCATCACCCGTTGCAGCATGCCGCCGCTCATCTCAAAAGGGTGAAGGGCGAGAACGCGGCGCGCATCGCGCAGGCCGACCTGCTCCAGCGCGGTGATAACGCGCGCTTCACTGAATGGTTTACCCAGCGCCAGGCACGTCTCCCGTGCGTGGTCAGCCATGGTTCGCAGCGGGTTAAAGGCGCTGCGTGGGTTTTGCATCACCGTTGCCACCGTCACGCCGCGCAGCGCCTGGGGGGAAACCGGCTGGCCGTCGATCAGCACCGCGCCCGCCGTTTGTCGAACGCCTGCGGGCAATACGCCAAGCGCTGCCGCGCAGGTGAGGGATTTACCGCTGCCGCTGGCACCGACCAGCGCCAGCACCTGGCCGCGGCGTAGGGTAAGAGAGAGATCGGCAACCAGCGGTCGCGTTGCGGAAAGCGTGAGATTTTGCAGGCTCAATTGCGTAGCCATCAGTGGGCGTGCTCCGTAACCAGATGTGGGTCGAGATGGTCGCGCAGCGCGTCGCCCACCAGGTTGAAGGCCATGACGCTCAGAAACAGCGCCAGCCCCGGCCACAGCATTTGCAGCGGCTGCGTCCAGATAAACTGCCGCGCGTCATTAATCATCACGCCCCACTCCGGCGTCGGCGCGCTGACCCCGAGGCCGAGAAAGGACATCCCGGCGACATGCAGCATCATATGGCCGATATCCAGCGTCGCCAGCACCAGCAGCGACGGCACAATCGCGCCCGCCAGGTGGTCGCGAAAAAGATGCAGATAACCCGCTCCGCTGAGCCGCGCTGCCAGCACATATTCACGGCTACGCAGCGACAGCACCAGGCTGCGCACCATGCGCGCATACCATGCCCAGTGAGAGAGCGCGATGGCGATAATCACATTGGTCAGGCCGGTGCCGAGCACGCCCACCATAAAAAACGACAGGATCGAGGTGGGAAAGGTCATAAAGAGGTCGGCGATGCGCATGATGAATTGATCCACGCGACCGCCAAGCAGCCCGGCGCAGCCGCCAGCACTCAGGCCGAGGATCAGCACCAGCAGCAGGCAGCAGAGCACCGATCCGAGCGACACGCGGGTGGCGGCCAGCAGCCGGGAGAAGATATCGCGCCCGAGATGATCCGTGCCGAGCCAGTGCTGGCTATCGGGCGGCAGCAGCCGCGCAGGCAGGTCGATAGCCTGCGGATCGAAGGGCAGCCACCACTGGCAGCTCAGGGCGATGATAAACAGCAACGCCAGTATCAGCAGGGCGAGGCGCACCGGCCAGCGCGCAGTGTGGAGAAAGTGCATCAGCGCGCTCCTTCATGATGACGGACGCGCGGATCGAGCGCGGCGCTCAGCAGATCCACCGCCAGGTTGCAGAGGGCGAAAACCATCACCATCACCAGCGTAAAGCACTGGATCACCGGGTAGTCGCGGTTGAAGATCGCCGACACGGCATAGCGGCCAATACCAGGCCAGGCGAAGATGCTCTCAATAATCATCGTGCCGCCAATCAGCTCACCAATGTGCATCCCCAGCGCGGTGATCACCGGCAGCGACGCGTTGCGTAAAATATGCCGCCGCTCGGTCTGCTTCTCGCTTAACCCGCGTAGCCGTGCCCAGGTGACGTGGCGCTGCCCGGCGGCCTCCAGCAGGCTGGCGCGCAGCAGACGCGCGTTGATGGCCAGCGACATCAGCGCGATGGAGACGGCGGGCAGAATCAGGTGCTGCCCGCCGCCGTAACCGAGCGCGGGCAGCCAGTGCAGATGCACGGAAAAGAGCATCACCAGCAGAAAGGCGAGCCAGAAGTTGGGCATTGAGACACCAAGAAACGCCACCGCGCGGACAACAAAATCGGGCCACTTATCGCGGTGTCGCGCTGCCCAGATGCCGAGCGGCAGCGATGTCAGCAGGATCAGCACCAGCGCCGCCCCCGCCAGCTGCAAGGTGGCGGGCAGAAAGCGCAGCACATCCTCCAGCACCGGGCGCTGGGTGGCATAGGAGAGGCCAAAGTCGAGATGCAGCGCGCGCCATAACCAGTGGGCGTACTGATCGGCTAACGGCTGATCCAGCCCGAGCGCCACGCGCGTGGCGGCAATCATTTCCGGCGTCGGTGGCAGGTTCGACAAGCGCAGGTAATCGAGCGCCGGGTCGCCGGTGCCGAGGCGCAGCAGCAGGAAAATCACCACCGAGGCGGCAAGGATCATCGGGATCAGTAGCAGCAAACGCTTTATCACGTAGCGGCTCATTGCGCGCTGCCCGGTTTGATCTGATCAAACGGGATCTCGGCGGCAACGGGCGCAAACGGGATCGTCCCCAGCTCCGGCTTTGCCACTACCATCGTCGACACATAGCTGATGGGCAGATAGACGGCATCGTTATGCAAGCGGGTGAGAATATCGCGATAGAGTGCCTGCCTGGTGGCCTCATCTCGGGCGGTGAGCACTTCGCCAATCTCTTTGTCGATCAGTGGCTTGTCAGGCAAACCCTGCTGCGCCTGGTAATCGGCGTGCGAGGGCACACGCATCGAACTGATAAACGCGTGGGGATCGTAGGGTGCGCCCCAGCTGCGGTTGAAGATCATGCTGAAACGGCCGTCGCGCTGGCGGGCGTAGATGCTGCTCTCCTCTTCACCGACCAACGCGATATCCACACCCACCTGGCGCAGATTGGCCTGAATGATCTCCGCCATCGATTTGCTCAGCGCGTCGGTGCCGGTAAAGGCCAGCTCAATATGCAGCGGCTGGCCCGCTTTTTCGCGAATGGTTTTCCCGGCGGGCAATAACCAGCCCGCGTTTTCCAGCAGCGCATTCGCCCGGGCGGGATCGTACTGACGCGCTTTAAGACCAATATTGGCGTAGGGCACGCCCGGAGCAAAAAGCGTATCGGCGACCTGCTGCGTACCGTACAGGGAGCCGTCGATAAGAGTTTTTTTATCCACCGCGTAGTTCAGCGCTTCGCGCACTGCCAGTTCGTTGGTCGGCGCACGGGCAGAGTTGAGCGCCAGCATCACCGTTTCCACTGGTGCAGAGAGTTGGGTACGCCACTGCGGGTTCTGGCGATAGCGGGCAAAGGTATCGAGCGTCAGCAGCCCTTCGTTGCCATACAACAGGTCAATCTCGCCAGTTTCAAACGCCACGGCGCGGCTGGTGGCATCGGGGATCACCTTAATCACCACTTTCGCCAGCGCCGGTTTCGCGCCCCAGTAGCGCTCGTTGCGCACCATCACGTCATACTGATTCAGGCGTGACTCCTGCAAGATCCACGGCCCGGTGCCGACGGGGGCGACAATGCCGTTCAGGGTTTCGTGGTTTTTAAACTGCGACGGGGCGATAAAGCGAAACGGGCGGGGCAGGGCGAGCTCTTGCAAGAAAGGGTAATAGGCGCTTTTCAGCGTGATTTGTAACTGATTGGGGCTTAACGCTTTCACTTCGCTTATCTGGTTCACCAACTCCAGCCAGGCGTGGCGCGAGCGGTTATCCAGCACCGCGCGGAAGTTTTCCGCTGCCGCTTCGGCGTTAAAGGGTTCTCCGTTGGAGAAGGTCACGCCGTCGCGCAGGGTGAAGACCCAGGTTTTGCCATCGTCCGAATGGCGCCAGCCTGTTGCCAGCCACGGGCGCACCGTGCCGTCGGCCTGGTATTTCACCAGCGGTTCATAAACCATGCTTTGCGCGAACATCTGGTTCGGGGTGTAGAGGTGAGGGTTGAGCGGGCCGACATTCACCGGCCAGGCGGTGGTGAGAGTATCCGTTGCCGCGAAAGGGGCAAACGATGCGCAGAGCAGCAGCAGAGCGCCAGCATAACGGAAGAAAAACACGTAAGCGTCCTGACGAAACGTCATTGGCGGGAAAGTATGACGATTTTAGTTATTCATCATACGAATGAGATGTTCTGGATCAAATGGTGGGCGGTTGGGCGGGATTAATTTTCAGTGGGTGAAAGTGCGAATTGCCGGATGGCGGCTGCGCCTTATCCGGCCTACGGGTACGGGGCTGTTTGTCGGCATGATGGTTCATTGTGCCTTAAACAGCTGCAACAGCATCTCTACCTGCTCATCAAGCGGGGCGAGATCCTTTTTGACGATCAGATGCAGCGGTGTGGCGCGCCGCGCGCCGTGGTTGAGCGGCAACGCTTTCAGCTGCCCGCTCGCCAGCAGCGGCGCAATCCGCTCCTGCGGCAGCCAGCCGTAACCGACCTGATACTGCACTGCTTCGATGGCGGCATCAATGGTGGAAAAGGTCCACGCCTCCTGCGCAACCGGCGTCTGGCGGGCGTCGCTTTCGGCGATGCGGATCTGCGGCCAGGCGGCAAGCATCGCTTCGCTCACCTGCTGCGCCGCGCTGAGAGGATGATCGCGGTGCGCCACGCAAACAAAATCGATATTCATCAGCCACTCGCCGCGCCCGGTCATATCCTGGCGGCGGGTCAGCACCATCACATCCGCCTGCGCGTATCTTGGCGCATCGTCCGGAGCGGTCTCCAGCACTTCAGTCAGGCGTACCTGGGTTTGCGGGTAACAGTGCTGGAACTGGCGCAGGATGGCGAACAGTCGCGCGCGCGGAAAGATGCTGTCGACCACCAGATCCAGCCGGGTACGCATACCGTTACGCAGCGTAGCGGCGCGGGTCTCCACCCACTCAAACGCTTTCAGCAGCGGCTTCACCTGGCTGAGCAGCAGTTCGCCCGCAGGCGTCAGTACCGCCCGTCGCCCCTCCGGCACCAGCAGCGCAACGCCGAGCCGCTCCTGCAGGAGCGCCAGGTTATAGCTGACCGAAGACTGGCTGCGGTGTGTCTCTTCCGCCGCTTTAGCAAAGCTGCCCAGTTCGACCACTTTTTGCAGCAGCGACCATTGTTCCAGCGTGCTCTTGTGCATGACTCATCTAATTTTTGAATGAATTTGATGCAAATATAGCGTTATTCATTGGTTTTTTGCAGAGGTACGATCTCCTCAACAACAAGAGGAGATGAGATATGAGCAGCTTTGATAAACATGATTTGAGTGGCTTTGTCGGTAAACATCTGGTCTACACCTACGATAATGGCTGGAACTACGAGCTGTATGTAAAAAATGCCAACACCATTGATTACCGCATTCACAGCGGGATTGTGGCCAACCGTTGGGTGAAAGATCAGCGGGTCTATATCGTTCGCGTTGGCGAAAGCATCTATAAAATTTCCTGGACTGAGCCGACCGGCACCGACGTCAGCCTGATTGCCAACCTCGGCGATCGCCTGTTCCACGGCACCATCTTCTTCCCGCGCTGGGTGATCAACAATCCGGAGAAAACCGTCTGCTTCCAGAACGAGCATATTGCGCTGATGGAATCCCTGCGCGAGGCAGGCCCCGCTTACCCGACAGAAGTGATTGATGAGTTTGCCACCATCACCTTTGTGCGCGACTGCGGCGAGAATAATGAGCAGGTGATTGCCTGCCCGGCTAGTGAATTACCGGCTAATTTCCCGCGAAACTTATCAGAATAGTTTCACATTTATGACGCTATTAACGTTGTGGCTAATGAAATAATTGTTTGCAGAAAAATAAGACTATTTTTGCTTTGTTGTCATTCCGTTTAAATAATTAAGATAACGCCCGTTCATTGACTGAATGGGCGTTTTTTATTGCACTTTTTTGACAGGAATCACAGTATAAGAAACCTGTTGTATTATATATCACAATGTTTTTAAAGGTTTTTATATTTTTATCTGAAGGTTAATTTCTTAATCTTGTCCTAATCTTTTATTGCTACCCTCACCATTATCACTTTTTCGGTAAAAAGCACTGAAATCGTAGGTTCATTCTATTTTCATTTAAGTTTTGTGCGCCATTTTATTCCCATTACATGTTTCACTGTGGCAGTTTTTTAATATGCCGTTGATGCCAGGAAAAAATGATGAGTGAATTTTTACCCTTTTCACGCCCATCGATGGGAGAGGATGAACTCGCCGCCATTCAGCAAGTGCTGGTGTCGGGCTGGATCACCACCGGGCCGAAGAATCAGGCACTTGAAGCCGCGTTTTGCACACTGACCGGCAACCAGCACGCCATTGCCGTTAGCTCCGCCACGGCGGGGATGCACGTCACGTTAATGGCGCTGGGTATTGGCGCGGGCGATGAAGTGATTACTCCCTCAATGACCTGGGTCTCCACTCTCAACATGATCGTGCTGCTCGGCGCGACGCCGGTGATGATCGATGTCGATCGCGACACGCTGATGGTGACGCCTGAGGCGATTGAAGCGGCGATCACGCCACGTACCAAAGCAATTGTGCCGGTGCACTACGCCGGCGCGCCGGTGGATATCGACGCCATCCATGCCCTCGGTGAAAAGTACGGCATTCCGGTGATTGAAGATGCGGCGCACGCGGCGGGCACGTACTACAAAGGCCACCACGTTGGCGCGCGCGGTTGCGCAATCTTCTCCTTCCACGCCATCAAAAATATGACCTGCGCCGAAGGCGGGCTGGTGGTGACCGATGACGAAGCGCTGGCAAACCGCATTCGCAGCCTGAAGTTTCATGGCCTCGGCGTCGATGCCTATGACCGCCAGACCCACGGCCGCGCGCCGCAGGCCGAGGTGATCTCGCCGGGCTTTAAATACAACCTCGCGGATATCAACGCCGCTATTGCGCTGGTGCAGCTCGATAAACTGCCGGCCGCCAACGCCCGCCGTCAGGAAATTGCCCACCGTTATCTGACTGAACTGGCAACGACGCCGTTTCAGCCACTGGCGCTGCCGTCGTGGCCGCATCAGCACGCCTGGCATCTGTTTATTATTCGCGTCGACGAGCAGCGCTGCGGCCTCTCTCGCGATGCATTGATGGAGCGGCTAAAAGCGCAGGGTATCGGCACCGGCCTCCATTTTCGTGCGGCGCATACCCAGAAGTACTACCGCGAAAACTTCCCGACCGAACTTCCCAACACGGAGTGGAACAGCGCGCGTATCTGTTCCCTGCCGCTCTTTCCGGACATGACCCATGACGACACAACCCGCGTCATTGACGCGCTTAAACAGATTGCAGGCTGCTGATATGTTCACCCTCCCGCTTATTGAAAAAGTCTCGGTGGTGATCCCGGTTTATAACGAACAGGAGAGCCTGCCGGAGCTGATCCGCCGCACCACCACCAGCTGCGCGCAAATCGGTATCGATTACGAAATCCTGCTGGTGGATGACGGCAGCAGCGATGACTCTGCGCGTATGCTGACCGACGCGGCAGAGCAGCCCGACAGCCATATCGTCGCGGTGCTGCTCAACCGCAACTACGGCCAGCACTCGGCGATCATGGCCGGTTTCAGCCATGTTACCGGCGATCTGGTTATTACGCTGGATGCGGATCTGCAAAACCCGCCGGAAGAGATCCCGCGGCTGGTGGCGAAAGCCAACGAAGGGTATGACGTGGTGGGCACCGTGCGGCAAAACCGCCAGGACAGCCTGTTTCGCAAGCTGGCGTCGCGCGGCGTTAACCACCTGATCCAGCGCGCTACCGGGAAAGCGATGGGCGACTACGGCTGCATGCTGCGCGCCTATCGCCGCCATATCGTTGACGCGATGCTGCGCTGCCACGAGCGCAGCACCTTTATCCCGATCCTCGCCAACACCTTTGCCCGCCGGGCGGTTGAGATCCCGGTGCAGCACGCCGAGCGCGAATTTGGCGACTCGAAATATAGCTTTATGCGCCTGATTAACCTGATGTACGACCTGGTGACCTGCCTGACCACCACGCCGCTGCGTCTGCTCAGCGTGTTTGGCAGCGCCATTGCCCTGTTTGGCTTTTCGCTGTCACTGCTGCTGGTCATTCTGCGGCTGGCGTTTGGCGCACAGTGGGCGGGAGAAGGGGTATTCACGCTCTTCGCCATTCTCTTCACCTTTATCGGCGCACAGTTTATCGGCATGGGCCTGCTTGGGGAGTATATCGGGCGCATCTACAACGATGTGCGCGCCCGTCCCCGCTACTTTATTCAACGCGTTGTCCGCCAGGATCATGACGTTTCGCAAGAGGAAAAGAACCAATGAAAGCCGTTGTTTTTGCTTATCACGATATGGGATGCGTCGGTGTACAGGCGTTACTGGATGCCGGGTTTGATATCGCCGCGATTTTCACCCATGCCGACAACGCACAGGAAAACGCCTTTTTCGGCTCGGTGGCGCGCCTTGCCGCCGAGCGCGGTATCCCGGTTTATGCCCCGGATGACGTTAACCATCCGCTGTGGGTTGACCGCATTGCCGAGATGAAGCCGGAGGTTATTTTCTCGTTCTACTACCGTAACCTGCTTGGCGAAGCGATTTTGAACAGCGCGCGCATCGGCGCGTTTAACCTGCACGGTTCGCTGCTGCCCGCCTATCGCGGACGCGCACCGCTGAACTGGGTGCTGGTGAATGGCGAAACGCAAACCGGCGTCACGCTGCACCGGATGATCTCCCGCGCGGATGCCGGAGCGATCATCGCCCAGCGCGCGGTCGAGATTGCCGACGCCGATGATGCGCTGTCGCTGCACCGTAAACTGACCGAGAGCGCCAAACATCTGCTGGAAGGCGCTTTACCGACGCTGAAAAGCGGCACCTTCAGCGAAACCGCGCAGGATGAGAGCAAGGCGAGCTATGTTGGCCGCCGCACGCCGGAAGATGGGCGGCTGGAGTGGGAAAAACCGGCACAAACCCTGCACAACCTGGTGCGCGCGGTGAGCGATCCGTGGCCGGGCGCGTTCAGCTTTGTTGGCACGCACAAATTTATCGTCTGGAAATCCCGCGTGCGCAGCGACGTGGCGCCAGCACGAGCGGGAACCGTTATCTCCGTCGCGCCGCTGATTATCGCCTGCGGCGAGGGGGCGCTGGAGGTGATGACCGGCCAGACTGAGAAAGGCGTTTATATGCAGGGCGCGCAGCTAGCGCAGTCGCTGGGGCTGGTGGCCGGAGCGCTGTTGAGCAGCAAACCCGTGGTGGCGGTAAAACGCCGCACCCGCGTGCTGATCCTTGGGGTAAACGGCTTTATCGGCAACCACCTGACCGAGCGCCTGCTGCGCGACGATAACTACGAGATTTACGGCCTCGACATCGGTTCCGATGCCATCGGTCGTTTTCTCGACTGCCCGCGTTTTCACTTTGTCGAAGGCGATATCAGCATCCATTCCGAATGGATTGAGTACCACATTAAAAAATGCGACGTGGTGCTGCCGCTGGTGGCGATCGCCACGCCGATTGAGTATACCCGCAACCCGCTGCGCGTCTTCGAGCTCGATTTTGAAGAGAACCTGAAGATCATCCGCGACTGCGTGAAGTACAACAAACGCATCATTTTCCCGTCGACCTCGGAAGTGTACGGCATGTGCACCGACAAAGTGTTTGATGAGGATAACTCGAACCTGGTGGTCGGGCCGGTAAGCAAACAGCGCTGGATCTACTCGGTGTCGAAACAGCTTCTCGACCGCGTAATTTGGGCATACGGCGAGAAAGAGGGGCTGCGGTTTACGCTCTTCCGTCCGTTTAACTGGATGGGCCCGCGTCTGGATAACCTCAATGCCGCGCGCATCGGCAGTTCGCGTGCCATCACTCAGTTGATCCTCAACCTGGTGGAAGGCTCGCCGATCAAGCTGGTTGAGGGCGGAAAACAGAAGCGCTGCTTTACTGATATCAGCGATGGTATCGAAGCGCTGTTCCGCATTATTGAAAACCGCGACGGCCGCTGCGACGGGGAGATTATCAATATCGGCAACCCGGAGAACGAAGCCAGTATCAAGGAGCTTGCCGAGATGCTGCTGGAGAGCTTTGAGCAGCATCCGCTGCGCCACCGCTTCCCGCCTTTTGCCGGTTTCCGCGACGTTGAGAGCAGCAGCTATTACGGTAAAGGCTACCAGGATGTTGAGCACCGCAAACCGAGCATTCGCAACGCCAAACGCTGCCTGCAATGGGAGCCGACGGTGGCAATGCGCCAGACGGTTGACGAGACGCTCGACTTCTTCCTGCGTACGGTCGAACTGACGGATGAGCAATAAGCATGAAAAAAATCGGCTTACGTATTGATGTCGATACCTTTCGCGGCACGCAGCAGGGCATGCCGCGTCTGCTACAGCTGCTGGAGAAGCACCAGATTCAGGCGAGCGTCTTTTTTAGCGTCGGCCCGGACAATATGGGGCGGCATATCTGGCGTCTGCTGAAGCCGAAATTTTTCTGGAAGATGCTGCGCTCGCGCGCGGCGTCGCTATATGGCTGGGATATTCTGCTGGCGGGTACCGCCTGGCCGGGGCGCATTATTGGCGATGCCAATGCAGAGATCATTCGCCAGACGGCGAGCATACATGAAGTGGGGCTGCACGCCTGGGATCACCACGCCTGGCAAAGCTGGAGCGGCGTCTGGGATCAGGCGCGGCTGGAGACGGAGATCGCACGTGGCCTTTCGGCGCTGGAGCGGATTATCGGCCAGCCGGTCACCTGCTCGGCGGCGGCGGGCTGGCGGGCGGATCAGCGGGTGGTGAAAGCGAAAGCGGTCTTCCCGTTCCGCTATAACAGCGACTGTCGCGGCAGCCAGCCTTTCCGCCCGCAGCTGACAGAGAAAACCTATGCCGCGCCGCAAATTCCCGTTTCGTTACCCACCTGGGATGAGGTGGTTGGTTCCTCGGTAAGCGCTGAGGGCTTCAACCGCTTTATCCTCGATCGCATGCATCGCGCCCAGGGTACGCCGGTCTACACCATCCATGCCGAAGTGGAGGGGATTATCGGCGCCGATGCGTTTGATCAGCTGCTGACGCTGGCGGCGCAGGAGGAGATTACCTTTTGCCCGCTGGGGCAGTTGCTACCGGACGATGTCACGACACTGCCGCCCGGCAAAGTGGTACGCGGCGAAGTAGTTGGCCGCGAAGGGTGGCTGGGATGCCAAAAACTGTTGAGTGCACAACGATGAAACCTGTTCATTATGGTTTAGCGCTGCTGGCGCTGTTTGCCCTTTATTACCTTGCGCCGCTGGAGTATCGCCTGCTCTGGCAACCGGATGAGACCCGCTATGCGGAGATCAGCCGCGAGATGTTGCAAAGCGGCGACTGGATAGTGCCCCATTTCCTCGGGCTGCGCTATTTTGAAAAACCGATCGCCGGGTACTGGATCAACACCCTTGCGCAGTGGGTATTTGGTCACAACAACTTCGCGGTACGCTTTGGCGCGGTCTTCTCCACCACCGTTTCCGCTCTTCTGGTTGGTGCGTTAGCGTGGAAAATGTGGCGCGACAAAGCGACGGCGCTGCTCTCCGGCGTGATCTACCTGACCGTGCTGCTCGTCTACGGTGTTGGTACTTATGCCGTGCTGGATCCGATGATCGCCTTATGGATGACGCTGGCGATGTTCAGCTTCTGGCTGGCGGCGCAGGCCACCAGCAGACGTGGGAAAGCGGGCGGCTATCTGCTGCTCGGTATTGCCTGCGGCATGGGGGTGATGACCAAAGGGTTCCTGGCACTGGCGCTGCCGGTTATCGGCGTGTTGCCGTGGGTGATTGCGCAGCGGCGCTGGAAAGAGGTGCTGATCTGGGGCTGGCTGGCGGTGCTGGCATGCGTGCTGACGGTGCTGCCGTGGGGGCTGACCATTGCGGCGCGCGAGCCGGATTTCTGGCGCTACTTCTTCTGGGTTGAGCATATTCAGCGCTTTGCCCAGGAGGACGCGCAGCATAAAGCGCCGTTCTGGTACTACATTCCCTGTTTACTTGCCGGTTCGCTGCCGTGGCTCGGCCTGCTGCCCGGCGCGCTGAAAACCGGCTGGCGCGCGCGCAGTGATGCTTTCTACCTGCTCGGCTGGGTGGTAATGCCGCTGATCTTCTTCAGCATCGCTCAGGGAAAATTGCTGACCTATATTCTGCCCTGCTTTGCGCCGCTGGCGATATTGATGGCGCGTTACGCGCGCACCGCCGCGAGCGTGAAAGTGCTGCGCATCAACGCCGGGATCAATATCGCCTTTGGGGTCACTGGCGCGATCGCCGCGCTGGTGGTGTCGCCGTGGGGGATGTTGAAGCATCCCGTCTGGCTGCCGATCGAAGATTATAAAGCCGCGCTTGCTGCCTTTATCTTCCTGATGTGGGCGCTGGTCGGGCTGTTTACCATCAGGGCCAGTGCCGAGCGTTGGTTCTTCGCCGCGCTTTCGCCACTGACGCTGGCTCTGCTGGTGGGGTTTGCCATTCCGGATAAAGTGATGGATTCCAAACAGCCGCAGTTCCTGATCGCCTGTATTGATGACGCGCTGGCGGAGAGCCGCTATGTGCTGTCGGATAATCCCGGCGTCGCCTCCGGTCTCGCCTGGGAGCTGAAGCGCAGCGATATTCTGCTGTTCGGTTCGCGCGGTGAGCTGGCTTATGGTCTGGATTATCCTGATGCGAAAGGGCGCTTTGTCGCCGAGCGTGATTTCACCGACTGGCTGGCCGGGCATCGCCAACAGGGAATTGTTTCCCTGGTGCTGCATCAGTCGCAGGCCGATGAGTTTATGCGTCTACCCATTCCAAAACCGGATAATGTCTATCAGCAGGGGCGGATGGTGTTATTGCAGTACTTTCCGCAATGAGTAGCTGGATCTGGCTCGGTGCCGCCAGCCTGTTGAGCTGCCTTGGGCAGCTGTGCCAGAAGCAGGCGACGCGCCCGGCGAGCGGGGCATCGCGCGGCAGGCACGTTGGTCTGTGGCTGGCGCTGGCACTGCTGGCGCTGGGCGCGGGAATGGTGCTGTGGCTGCTGGTGTTGCAGCGCATTCCGGTCGGCGTCGCTTACCCGATGCTGAGCCTCAATTTTGTCTGGGTGACCCTGGCGGCGAGGGCGATCTGGCATGAGCGCATTACGTTGCGCCATGCCTTTGGCCTGGCGTTGATTATTGCCGGCGTGGCGCTGCTCGGGAGTTCATTATGAAGGGGCTACACTGGGCGCTTCTTAGCGTGCTGCTGGTGAGCGGGGCGCAACTGTTACTGCGTGATGGCATGCTGTCGCTGCCGCCGTTAACCGATCTGCGCGCCTTTTTGCTGGCGCTGCTGCACGCACAGGCTGGCACGCTGGCGCTGCTGTTGGGGTTGATGGGCTACGTGGCATCGATGGGCTGTTGGTATCTGGCCCTGCACCGGATGGCGCTGAGCAAAGCGTATGCCCTGCTCAGCCTGAGTTACATTCTGGTGTGGGCCGCCGCCATCTGGCTGCCTGGCTGGCATGAACCCTTCACGCTGCGCGGTGCATTTGGCGTGGCGCTGATTGTGGCGGGCGTGCTGGTTATCTTCCTGCCCGCCCGCAGTAGAGCTTAACCGGGTAATCGCGACTTCGGTCGGCCTGGGCCAAGCAGAATCGCCAGCTTGCTGCCGCCGGTGGTGGTCTCCATCCAGATTTTGCACACGCTGGTGAGCGGCACCGAGAGCAGCATCCCCACCGGGCCGAGCAGCCATCCCCAGATTAATAATGAGAGGAACACCACCAGCGTCGACATGCCGAGGCGGTGGCCCATCATGCGCGGTTCAAGGATGTTGCCAATCAGCATGTGCACCACCAGGAAGAGGGCACCGACTAACAGGCACTCATAAGTGCCGTTGAACAGCAGGGCCTGGATCATTGGCGGAATGGCGGAGATCACCGACCCGATATTCGGCACGTAGTTCAGCAAGAAGGCGAGCACGCCCCACATCAGCGCAAACTGCACATCCAGCGCCACCAGCCCGACCCAGACAATCAGCCCGGTCCAGACGCTGAGCAGCGTTTTCAGCGCCAGGTAGTGCGACACCCCTTTCAGTGCGCGGTGCAGGCCAGCAATGTGAATCTGTGGATTATTCAGGGCGAAGCGCATTTTGTACGGCACGTGGCGCACTTCAAACAGCATAAACACCACTGTCATCACCAGCAGCACAACGCTTGCCATCGCATTTGATAACTGCGTCGCCATGGTAGTGGCGAAAGACATCATGCGGTCCGAGTCCATGCGTTGCAGCATGCGCTCCGGGGAGAGATGCAGATGCAGGAACGGCAGCGCATCCTGAAGCTGCAAAAACTTGCGTGTCAGCTCGCGGTTGTACTTCGGCAGCAGGGTCATAAAGTCGTTCATCGACGCGGCAAGCACGGCGAGTAACGCGGTCAGAAAGACCAGCATCACTACTACCACAATGGCAATGGCGGCCGGGCGCTTGATGCCGCGGCGCAGAAACCAGGTCACTAGCGGGTTGAGAACAATGGCGAAGAAGAGCGCCAGCAGGAGTTGCACAATAATATCGGCTGCGGCGTGGATACCGGCGAGTATTACCACCAGTGACGCCAGTTTGAGAAGAATGTGGAGGCCCGCCCGGTCTGGCTGAGGTTGCATCATGATTAATTCCTTTTTTTTCTTATTGCCAGTAAGTGTAGTGCGCCGCGCCACCTTCGCCTGACAGAGATAATCTTAAAGTCGTGCTGCTTTCTACCTTGTGTCGTGGTAATAGTGAAATACTGTTGTAAAAAATCTGAGTAAATCCTGATGCCTGAACACCGCGCTGAACCGGCGCCGAGCGGATTGCGCCTCAATCTGCGGATTTTGTCCGTCGTAATTTTTAACTTCGCCAGCTATCTCACCATTGGTTTACCGCTGGCGGTGCTGCCCGGCTTTGTCCATGACGTGATGGGCTACAGCGCCTTTTGGGCCGGGCTGGTGATAAGCCTCCAGTACTTCGCCACGTTGCTCAGCCGCCCGCATGCCGGGCGCTATGCCGATCTGCTGGGGCCAAAAAAAGTGGTGATTTTCGGCCTCTGCGGCGCGTTTCTCAGCGGGCTGTGTTATCTGCTGGCGGGAATGCAGTCTGGCGTGATGAGCCTGGTGCTGCTCTGCCTTGGGCGGGTGATTTTAGGCATTGGCCAGAGTTTTGCCGGTACCGGTGCGACGCTGTGGGGCGTCGGTGTGGTCGGTAATGTTCATATTGGACGCGTGATCTCGTGGAATGGTATTGCCACCTACGGGGCGATGGCGCTTGGCGCACCGCTCGGCGTGCTCTGTTATCACTATGGCGGCCTGCACGGGCTGGCGCTGACGATTATGGCCGTCGCGCTGCTGGCGGTGGTGCTTGCGCTGCCGCGCGCGGCGGTGAAAGCCAGCAAAGGCAAACCGCTGCCGTTTCGCGCCGTGCTCGGCCGCGTCTGGCTCTACGGGATGGCGCTGGCCCTCGGTTCGGCCGGTTTTGGCGTCATCGCCACCTTTATTACCCTCTATTACGATGCCAGAGGCTGGGATGGGGCGGCGTTCGCTCTGACGCTCTTCAGCGTGGCGTTTGTTGGCGCACGGCTGCTGTTTCCCAATGGTACCAACCGTTTTGGTGGCCTCAATGTGGCGCTGATCTGCTTTGCGGTGGAGACCTGCGGGCTGCTGCTGGTGGGCCTGGCAGTCGATCCGTGGATGGTGAAACTGGGCGTTTTCCTGACCGGGGCCGGTTTCTCGCTGGTCTTCCCGGCGCTGGGCGTGGTGGCTGTAAAAGCGGTGCCGCAGCACAATCAGGGCTCCGCGCTGGCGACCTATACGGTGTTTATGGATCTCTCGCTAGGCGTGACCGGCCCGCTGGCAGGGCTGCTGATGGCCTGGGCGGGCGTCTCTTCCATTTACCTTGCTGCCGCCGGGCTGGTGGCGGTTGCGCTGCTGTTGGCGTGGCGGTTAAAGCAGAGAGTATCGGATAACGCGTAAACGCTTATCTGGCCGGGCATAAAAAAGGGAACCCGCAGGTTCCCTTTCTCTTTTCGATTGTTGCGGCGTTATTTCACCACGATGGTGTTGATAATGTTCTCGGCAGCGGTCTGCGCCTGCTGCTGATTTTCCGCTGGCAGCGTCACCTGAAGCGTTACCAGATGGTTATCAATTTTTCCCAGCACCACGGAGGACCATGCGGTCTGGCCTTTGGCGGAGATCACGCTGTCGAGCTGCTGCAGGGTCTGCCCTTTCAGCTCAATCGCACGGTTGGTCACAACCTGCAACTGCGGGTCGCGGCTGCGCTGCTGATCTTCCAGACGTTTCGCCAGCACGCTCAGATCTTCCTGCGTGTTGTCGCCAACGATCACGATCACCGCTTTCTGGCCGGTGGCGTCAGAGTAGACGTGCATGTTGTTGGATTGCGTGCCCAGCTTGCCGCTCTGATCGGTCATATCCGCAGGCAGCGAGAAGCTGAGTTTACCGTCGAGCAGGGTCACCGGCTGGCCGGAGGCGTTACTCTCTGCGGCGGCACCCTGTGCGGGCTTCTTGCTGTCGCTGTTATCACAGGCAGCCAGCCCCATCACCAGCAGGCCAATACCGACATATTTCACCAGATTGCGCATTGACTTCATCCTTTCAATAAACAGCCATAATGGCTCGTTGTTCCATATTATCACAACTGATAAGTCGTACCTTTAACCCGCCTGTAATGCAGAGATTTCAGATTTGTCTGCCAGTCTTTTCAGCAACATATTCAACAGCACGCCGTACATCGGCAGGAAGAAAGCGATGCTGATAAGCACCTTGAAGCTGTAATCCACCAGCGCGATTTCGGTCCAGTGCTGCGCCATAAAGGGATCCGGGCTGCGCCAGAAGGCGATAAAGAAGAAGGCCACCGTATCGCTGGCGTTACCAAAAATGGTCGAGGCGGTTGGCGCAAGCCACCAGCGGCGGCTCTGGCGCAGGCGGTTAAAGACGTGTACATCGAGGATCTGCCCCAGCGCATAGGCCATAAAGCTGGCGGCGGCGATACGCGCCACAAACAGGTTAAAGTGGGCGAGCGCGCCGAAACCTTGCCAGCTGCCCATATAAAACAGCGACGAGATAACGTATGAGGCGAGCAGGGCGGGCACCATCACGGCAAAAATAATCCGCCGTGCTAAAGGCGCGCCGAAGATGCGCACGGTGAGATCCGTTGCCAGGAAGATAAACGGAAAACTGAATGCACCCCAGGTGGTGTGGAAGCCGAAAATGGCGACCGGGAGCTGCACCAGATAGTTACTGGAGATAATCACCAGCAGGTGGAATAGCGATAGCCAGACCAGCGCCTTCATGCGCTGTGCGTTGGAAAAGTGCGTCATATTGTGACCTTTTTGGTAAATGGGGTGAGGGAACCCAGTTCAATTTATGCTCTGCCAGGCAGAAGCCGCCGCATGATACTGCAATCATCGCGCGATGCAATGGCTAATTTTAACGCAATCGTTAACCTCCCTTGCGCCCTGAAAATGGCAGCGTAAACTAGGGCGGTTTTTTCACTTGTGAGATGAAGATGAGCGATCCGTTTTCTACCGCCGACCACACTCTTGATGCCCTTGGCCTGCGCTGTCCGGAGCCGGTAATGATGGTGCGCAAAACCGTGCGTAACATGCAGGTTGGCGAAACTGTACTGATTATCGCCGACGATCCGGCAACCACCCGCGATATTCCCGGCTTCTGCCGTTTTATGGAACATGAGCTGGTTGCCGATCAAACCGACACGCTGCCCTACCGCTATTTAGTGCGTAAAAGCCACTAATCTTTGCGACGTAACAGGCGCAGCGCGTTGGCTGTCACCAGCACCGTTGCGCCGGTATCCGCCAGCACCGCCAGCCATAATCCGGTGATCCCCAAAAGCGTGGTGACCAGGAAGATCCCCTTCAGCCCCAGCGCAATGGCGATGTTCTGACGAATATTACGGTGCGTGGCGCGCGCCAGGCGGATCATCTGCCCAAGACCGGCGAGCCGGTTATGGGTTAACGCCGCATCGGCGCTCTCCAGCGCGACATCGGTACCGCTGCCCATTGCAATGCCGAGGGTTGCCGCTTTCATCGCCGGAGCATCGTTGATGCCGTCGCCGACCATCGCCAGCGGGGCCTCTTTATTCAGTGCGCGCACGGCGCTAACTTTATCCTCCGGCAGCAGCCCGGCACGAAACTCCAGCCCCAGTTCTCCGGCAATCGCTGCCGCTGCCCGCGGGTTATCGCCAGTGAGGATCACCCCCGAGATGCCAAGGGCATGCAGTTCCGCCACCGCGGCTTTTGCATCGTCGCGCAGGGTGTCCTGTAGCGCCAGCGTACCGATTACGGCGTTATCGCGCAGAACCACTACCACCGTTTGCCCCTGTGCTTCCTGCTGCTCAATCTGCTTGCGCCCGGCGTCATTAAGCAGGCCCGCTGGCACCTTTTCCGGTGCGCAGATGTGAATGTCATGCGCGCCGATACGCGCTTCAATACCCTTCCCGGCCAGCGCGCGCTGCCCGTCAGCCTGCGGAATAGCGATGCCACGACGCTGCGCCTCCTGCACAATAGCCAGCGCCAGCGGGTGCGTCGAGCCCTGCTCAACCCCGGCGCTGAGCGCCAGCAGTTCCTGCTCCTCTGTAGCCGGAAATGCCTGAATGGCGACCAGTTGCGGTTTGCCGAGGGTCAGGGTGCCGGTCTTATCAAACGCCACCTGACGCAGAGTGCCGAGCTGCTCCAGCGCCGCGCCGCCTTTGATCAGCGCGCCGCGACGTGCGGCGGCTGCCAGCCCGGAGGTGATGGCCGCCGGGGTGGAGATCACCAGCGCGCAGGGGCAGCCAATCAGCAGCAGCGCCAGCCCTTTATAGACCCACTCCAGCCACGGAGCGGAAAAGAGCAGGGGGGGAACCACCGCCACCAGCAGCGCCACGGCCATAATTGTCGGCGTATAAATATGGCTGAAGCGATCGATAAAGCGCTCAATGGGCGCGCGGCGCTCTTCCGCCTCCTCAATCAGTTTCAGGATGCGGTCGATGGCGCTTTCGCCCGCTTTTGACACGACTTCGAGGGTAATCAGCCGATCAACGCTGGTAGCGCCTGCGGGCACGCTTTCGCCCGCGCTGCGCTCGACGGGCAGTGACTCGCCGGTTAAGGCACTCTCATCAAAACTGGCGAACGGCGAGATAAGGCGGCCATCTGCCGGTAAGCGCCCGCCCGCCGGCACTTCAATAGTATCGCCGGGTTGCAGCTGGCTGGCTGGGACGGTTTCACGCACGCCGTTACGCATGCGAATGGCGCTGTCAGGTTTTAACGCCATCAGTGCGCTTACGCCTCTGCGCGCGCGGCTGGCGGCCCAGCCTTCAAGCCGTTCGCCAATTAAAAACAGCAGCAGCACCATCGCCGCTTCGGCGGTCGCGCCGATAAACAGCGCGCCAATCGCCGCCACGCTCATCAACGTTTCGATGGCGAACCAACTGCCGCTTCTCATCAGGCGCACGGCCTGGCGGGCAATCGGCCACAAACCGACCAGCGTGGTGAGAATAAACGCCGCCTGGCCGAAGGGGTGATTGAACTGCTCCAGCCCCCAGCTCAGGGCCATCATGACGATGAGCAGGATCAGCGGCAGGTTTTCGCGCAGGGATGAAGGCGCAGGCGCGGGCGCGCTGTTTTCGCTGCGAAGCTGGTAGCCCGCGTTTTGAACGGCTTTTTCTACACGCTCGCGAATATCACTCTGTGCGATGACAATCAGCTTTTCGGTGGCAAAGGCGACCTGCACCTGCGTGATGCCCTCGATCTGGCGCACCGCGTTTTCCACTTTACGGGCGCAGGCGGCGCAATCCATGCCGCTCACTTGCCAGCTAAAGCGATCGCCTGCGGCGTTTATTTCCGGCGCGGAACGGGTTTCACAGCTTGTATCGCTGCAACAGGGGGCATTGCTTTCACTAACGGGACGCAGTTTGAGCGCGGCAAAGTGCGGCGTTTTCTTGAGTTCGGGAGCAGCCATCGCATCCTCCGGTGAATGATAATTTTCTCATTAACCGGAGGATACACTCTGGAGTCGACTCCAGAGTCAAGCGCTTTAGATATAGAGCGAACGAACGATCAGGAAGTGGCCTGCGAAGTAGCAGGCAGAGGAGATGGCGTTATCCGCGCTAAAGCGTTTACGGTAGTGGCTGCCGAGCCAGACAATATTGCCGATAAGCAGCAGTGACGCGCCGATAAATGCCGACAGCGCCTGGCTGGTCGGACGGAAGAACCACAGCTCACCGGCCAGCCACACCATTACCAGCGTCATGGCGACAAAGGTGGAGACGGCCATGCGCAGCTCTTCAAGACGCGTCCAGATCACCGCCAGCAGCAGGGCACCAATCACCAGCAGCACCAGCGGCAGCGGCCAGAAGAAGGTGAGCGTCATCTGGCTGGCGAAGTAGATGGTATAGAGCAGATGGGCCAGGAAGAAAGCGCCGATGGCGTAAAGTAACTTTTGGCGCGGCAGCAGCGTCAGGGCATCGCCCACCAGCGAGGCGCACAGACCTGCCAGCACCAGATAGCTGATGGCGTCGAACATGGGCGCTTGCCAGGCGAGCAGGAGTAACAGCAGAAGGGTTACGGGTTTGAACACCCAGCGTTGCCACACCGGGCCACGATAGGAAGCGTCGACGTATAACCAGCCGGAAAAGCAGACAGCAATAAATGACCACAGCATAATTAAGTCCCTGTAACTGTTATTGTTGCGTAAAACTCTCCCCTCAAGTGTAGTGGCGTAAAAAGGGGGATGACAATGCGAACTTCCCCCAATGCCCTGCAATTCCGCTTAATCTGACAGAGTTATCTCTTTGCTTTCAGCTTCTTCTGCCAGACCAGCAGTTCAAAGACGCCGAAAAGAAAAATGCGCAGCTGCTCGACTTTGGTCATTTGCGGCCCCTCTTTCGGCAGCGCGGTTTTCATCATCGTCGCCTGCAAGGCATGCATAAAGAAGGTAAAAACCAGCGCGACGTTGACGAAAATATTCAACGGGCGCGGAAAGGGGTGGATCAGATTGAAGATCAGAAAGGCCCAGATGCAGAGCATCATCAGACGGCCCAGATTAATCAGCAACGGCATGCTTCTCTCCTTGTGCTTCGCGGTGATACAAACGGTAAGCCACCTGGCCCGCGACTTTTTCCCGGTGTAAATGCCAGTGCGCAGGCACTGACGGTAAACCATTTTCCACTTCGCTCTCGATATAAATGAGCGCGTCATCCGCCAGCCAGCCGTTGTTCTCCAGCAAACGCACGGTGTCGTCCAGCATCCCTTTGCGAAACGGCGGATCGATAAACACAATGGTGTGCGGCGTACCGGCTGCGGCTAAAAAGCTCAGCGTGTTACTGTTAACGACTTTCGCGTTGGTAGCTTTAAGCGTAGCGAGGTTTTGCTGGAGCTGCTGGGCGACGCTGCGCTCCATCTCAACTAACGTCGCGCTGGCGGCGTAGCGGGAGAGCGCTTCCAGCCCGAGCGCGCCGCTGCCCGCGAAGCAGTCGAGACAGCGGGCGTCAACCATTGACGGTGCCAGCCAGTTAAAGAGGGTTTCGCGCACGCGATCGGTGGTCGGGCGCAGGCCTGGGCTGTCGGGAACCGGTAATTTACGGCCCCGCCACTGCCCGCCAATAATACGAATTTGTCCGCTGGCGGCACGGTTGGGTTTCTTCATGGTCTTCGCTTTGCTCATCATTTCGGCCTGCTATTCTAGCGGGCGGATGAATTGCGTTAAACCCTAATCCTCAGGCCGTGATGAGAGATAAGGAAAGTGTTAGACTATCCGACTAATTCACCAATGATTTCAGTCCTGGTCGAGCAGACAGGCTGCGCTATAGAATCAACAGCGAGGAGTGTAGTCGCCAATGGCAAATGAAAAGAAACGTGGCTTTTTTTCCTGGCTGGGCTTTGGGCAGAAAGAGCGGGCCGATGAGGCGCAAGCTGAAGAGCAGAAAACGGCAGAACAACAGGTAGAAGAGACGCCGGTTGCCGAGCCTGCCGCCGACAGCGAAAAGTTCGCCGAAGAGGTTGTCGAGGTCAGCGAGCAGCTGGCGCATGAAGAGGCACCGCAGCCGGTCACTGAAGAGCGCGTTGCAGAAGAGCCGGTTGCCGAAGAACAGGTTATAGAAGAAGCGGCTGTTGAAGAGCCCGTCGAAGAGATTATCGAAGCCGCACCCGTTGCCGCCGTTGAACATGAAGCGCTGCCGCTGCCGGAAGAGCTTAGCGAACAGAGCATTGACGCCGAAGAGTGGCAGGCCGAAGCCGAGCCGCTGGTTACGGCGGACGTTGAAGTCGACGAGCCAGAAGTTGAAGAGATAGAAGACGAGACGCTGCCGAGCGAGGAAGAGCTGGATGCGCTGGCGGCCGAAGCGGCGGAAGAAGCGGTGATGGTTGTGCCGGTCGACGAGCCGGTTCAGGAGCAGGAGAAGCCAACCAAAGAGGGTTTCTTCGCGCGTTTGAAGCGCAGCCTGCTGAAAACTAAAGAGAATCTCGGTTCCGGATTTATCAGTCTGTTCCGCGGTAAAAAAATCGATGATGATCTCTTCGAAGAGCTGGAAGAGCAGCTGTTGATTGCCGATGTCGGCGTTGAGACCACGCGGAAAATCATCACTAACCTGACGGAAGGGGCCAGCCGCAAGCAGTTGCGCGACGCGGAAGCGCTGTATGGCCTGCTGAAAGAGGAGATGAGCGAGATCCTCGCGAAGGTGGACGAGCCGCTGAATGTCGAAGGCAAAACGCCGTTCGTTATTCTGATGGTCGGCGTTAACGGCGTCGGTAAAACCACTACCATCGGCAAGCTGGCGCGCCAGTTTGAGCAGCAGGGCAAATCGGTGATGCTGGCGGCGGGCGATACCTTCCGCGCAGCGGCGGTTGAACAGTTGCAGGTGTGGGGCCAGCGCAATGATATTCCGGTGATTGCCCAGCATACCGGCGCGGATTCCGCTTCGGTTATCTTTGATGCTATTCAGGCAGCGAAGGCGCGTAATGTCGATGTGCTGATTGCGGATACCGCCGGCCGTCTGCAGAATAAATCGCACCTGATGGAAGAGCTGAAAAAGATTGTGCGCGTGATGAAGAAGCTTGATGAAAATGCGCCGCACGAAGTGATGCTCACGATTGATGCCAGCACCGGGCAAAATGCGGTAAGCCAGGCCAAACTGTTCCACGAAGCGGTCGGTTTAACCGGCATCACGCTAACCAAGCTTGACGGCACCGCAAAAGGCGGGGTGATCTTCTCGGTAGCGGATCAGTTCGGTATCCCAATTCGCTATATCGGTGTTGGCGAACGTATTGAAGATTTGCGTCCGTTTAATGCGGGCGATTTTATTGAGGCGCTTTTTGCCCGAGAGGATTAACAATGATTCGCTTTGAACATGTCAGCAAAGCCTATCTCGGTGGGAGACAAGCGCTGCAGGGAGTGACCTTTCACCTGCAGCAGGGCGAGATGGCGTTTCTGACCGGGCACTCCGGCGCGGGGAAAAGTACCCTGCTGAAGCTGATCTGTGGGATTGAGCGGCCAAGCGCCGGGAAAATCTTCTTCAGCGGCCACGATATTTCCCGGCTGAAAAGCCGCGAAGTGCCGTTTTTGCGCCGCCAGATCGGCATGATTTTCCAGGATCACCATCTGCTGATGGATCGCACGGTGTTTGATAACGTCGCGATCCCGCTGATTATCGCCGGTGCCAGCGGGGATGACATTCGTCGTCGCGTGTCGGCGGCGCTGGATAAAGTCGGGCTGCTGGACAAAGCGAAAAGCTTCCCGATCCAGCTCTCCGGCGGTGAACAGCAGCGTGTGGGCATCGCCCGTGCGGTAGTGAATAAACCTGCCGTACTGCTGGCGGATGAACCGACCGGGAACCTGGATGAAGCCCTGTCTGAAGGGATTTTACGTCTGTTTGAAGAGTTTAACCGCGTTGGGGTGACGGTACTGATGGCGACGCACGACATGGGGCTGATTTCCCGGCGTTCGTACCGCATGCTGAGCCTGAGCGACGGCCATTTGCATGGAGGCCTGGCGGGTGAATAAGCGCGACGCAATCAATCATATTCGGCAATTCGGCAGCAAGCTCGACCGTTTTCGCAAATCCGCCTCGTCGGCGGGCGAAGGCAGCCGCAGCGCGCCGAGACGCAGCAAGCAGGCCCCCCGACCGCCTGCGCGTAAAACCAATGTTTTCAACGAGCAGATGCGCTACGCCTGGCACGGTGCGCTGCAGGATCTGAAGAGTAAACCGCTGGCAACGTTCCTGACAGTGATGGTGATTGCCATCTCGCTGACGCTGCCGAGCGTCTGCTATATGGTCTACAAAAACGTCAGCCATGCGGCGTCGCAGTATTATCCTTCGCCGCAAATTACCGTCTACTTCGATAAAGCGCTGGATGACAACGCCGCGCAGCAGGTGGTCGGGCAGTTGCAGTCCGAACCGGGCGTTGAGAAGGTGAACTATCTCTCCCGCGAAGATGCGCTCGGTGAGTTTCGTAACTGGTCTGGCTTTGGCGGCGCGTTAGATATGCTGGAAGAGAACCCGCTGCCGGCAGTGGCGGTGGTGGTACCGAAAATTGATTTCCAGAGCACCGAGGCGCTGAACACGCTGCGCGATCGCATTACGCGCGTGCAGGGCATTGACGAAGTGCGTATGGACGATAGCTGGTTTGCGCGTCTGTCGGCGCTGACCGGGCTGGTTGGGCGCGTTTCGGCCATGATTGGCGTGTTGATGATCGCCGCCGTCTTCCTGGTGATCGGCAACAGCGTGCGTCTCAGCATCTTTGCCCGTCGTGACACCATTAATGTGCAGAAGCTGATTGGCGCAACGGACGGGTTTATCCTGCGCCCGTTCCTTTACGGCGGCGCGCTTCTTGGCTTCTCCGGCGCGTTTTTATCACTCATTTTGTCTGAAATTTTAGTGATGCGACTCTCGTCGGCGGTGACGGATGTGGCGAAGGTCTTCGGCACGCAGTTTGAGTTAAGTGGCTTATCTTTCGATGAATGTTTGCTGCTATTGCTGGTCTGTTCGATGATTGGCTGGATTGCCGCCTGGCTGGCGACGGTGCAACATTTACGTCACTTTACTCCGGACTAACGATTCTCTGGTATACTCCTCCCCTGCAATGACGAATACCGTTGCAGGGAGAGCGTATCCAACTATCTTGCTGTTCCCCGCGTCGGCTGTTCATCCGGATGTCACAATTTGTGCGTAATTTATTCACACGCCTACAAGGAACTTGTGGATAAAATCACTGTCTGATAAAAAAGTGAATGCTATTCTCGTTGCTCAAAAATGCTGGCATGTTTGTTGCCTGATGGGGACAGACCGCCGCCAGTTGATAGTGAATTGAGAGGATTTGAATGACCAAAGAAATGCAAACTTTAGCTTTAGCCCCTGTTGGCAACCTGGAATCTTACGTCCGGGCCGCTAACGCATGGCCGATGTTGACGGCTGATGAAGAGCGGGCGCTGGCTGAAAAGCTGCATTACCAGGGCGATCTGGAAGCAGCGAAAAAGCTGATCCTGTCTCACCTGCGCTTTGTTGTTCATATTGCTCGTAACTACTCGGGCTATGGTCTGCCGCAGGCGGATCTGATCCAGGAAGGAAATATCGGCCTGATGAAAGCGGTACGCCGCTTCAATCCTGAAGTCGGTGTGCGTCTGGTCTCTTTCGCCGTGCACTGGATCAAAGCTGAGATCCACGAGTATGTGCTGCGCAACTGGCGTATCGTGAAAGTCGCGACCACCAAAGCACAGCGTAAGCTGTTCTTTAACCTGCGTAAGGCCAAACAGCGTCTCGGCTGGTTTAACCAGGACGAAGTCGAAATGGTCGCCCGCGAACTGGGTGTGACCAGCAAAGACGTGCGTGAAATGGAGTCGCGTATGGCGGCCCAGGACATGACGTTTGATATGTCTTCCGATGACGATGCGCAGGACGGCCAGCCGATGGCACCGGTGCTCTACTTACAGGACAAAACATCTAACTTTGCTGACGGCATTGAAGATGATAACTGGGAAGAGCAGGCAGCCAACAAGCTGACCGATGCGATGCAGGGTCTCGACGAACGTAGTCAGCAGATCATCCGCGCCCGCTGGCTGGACGAAGATAACAAGTCCACGCTGCAGGAGCTGGCCGACCGTTACGGCGTTTCCGCCGAACGCGTACGCCAGCTTGAAAAGAACGCGATGAAAAAATTGCGCGCCGCTATCGAAGCGTAAGCGCCAGCCGCAAACAGACCGGGTCAGCGAAAGCTCACCCGGTTTTTTATTATCTGAATTTCCTCTTACTCCCGGCGCTGGTTAAAACGTCGTCTTAACGAAGGCGCTATATACTTACTCTGTGGGTTGGCACAGAGAGGGGAAAAAGGTGAAGAATAGTGAATTACATCAGCGGCGTGTAGCCGCGACGCCGCGCGGGGTTGGCGTGATGTGCGGCTTCTACGCCGAGAAAGCAGAAAACGCCACGCTGTGGGATGTGGAAGGCAACGAGGTGATTGATTTTGCCGCCGGGATCGCGGTGCTAAACACCGGCCATCGACATCCAAAAGTAATGGCCGCAGTCGAAAAACAGCTCCAGGCCTTTACGCACACCGCGTACCAAATCGTTCCTTACGAAAGCTATGTCTCGCTTGCCGAGCGCATCAACGGGCTGGTTCCCATTGATGGCCCGGCGAAAACCGCCTTCTTCTCTACCGGCGCCGAAGCGGTTGAAAACGCGGTGAAAATCGCCCGCGCTTATACTAAACGTCCGGGCATTATCGCCTTCGGCGGCGGCTTTCACGGTCGCACCTTTATGACCATGGCGCTGACGGGAAAAGTTGCGCCTTATAAGATCGGCTTCGGGCCGTTTCCCGGTTCGGTTTATCACGCCCACTATCCAAATGAATTGCACGGCGTCAGCACTGAACAGGCGCTGCAAAGCCTGACGCATCTCTTCAAAGCCGATATCGCGCCCGATCAGGTTGCCGCGATCCTGTTAGAGCCGGTGCAGGGTGAAGGGGGCTTTAATATTGCTCCGCCAGAATTTATGCAGGCGCTGCGCGCCCTGTGCGACAGCCACGGCATTCTGCTGATCATCGACGAGGTGCAGAGCGGTTTTGCCCGCACCGGCAAACTCTTCGCCAGCGAGCATTACGCTATCAAACCCGATCTCATGACTATGGCGAAAAGCCTTGCCGGCGGTTTACCGCTCTCGGCAGTTGCCGGACGTGCCGAAGTGATGGATGCTCCTGCGCCTGGCGGCCTTGGCGGAACCTATGCCGGCAACCCGCTGGCGGTGGCGGCAGCGCATGCGGTGCTGGATGTGATTGAAGAGGAGAAGCTGTGCGAACGCGCGAACCAGCTGGGCAAAGATCTGGTCGAAGTGCTGACCCATGCTAAAGCGCACTGCCCGCATATTGCCGATATCCGTGCACAGGGCTCGATGGTGGCGGTCGAGTTTCAGGACCCGCAAACCGGCGCGCCGTCGCCGGAATTTACCAAACAGGTGCAGGATAAAGCGCTTCAGGCCGGTTTGCTGCTGCTGAGCTGCGGCGTCTATGGCAACGTTATCCGCTTCCTCTATCCGCTAACCATTCCTGATGAGCAGTTCCGAAAAGCGCTGGATATTATCCAGCGGTCGCTAATGTAGTCATTATTCAGCCGCCTTATGGGCGGCTTGGTCACGTTCTCGCATCGCTCTGCGGCATAACCTGCAAAATTGCTATTCCTTATTCCATAAAATGGGGTATGTTTTAGCAGAGTATGCTGCTTACAGGGCACTATTCTGCACAATAACAAATATCATATTCTTTGCTTAGGGTAATAAGCGAAGCAATATTCCAGATAACAACAACACAACAATTGCAAAAACCATAACAATGGGGAAACTCAGGATGAAAATGAAGGGCAAAGCGTTACTGGCAGGATGTATTGCGTTAGCAATGAGCAACGTGGCATTCGCCAAAGATATCAAAGTTGCCGTTGTCGGTGCGATGTCCGGTCCGGTTGCGCAGTATGGCGATCAGGAATTTACCGGTGCTGAGCAGGCTGTTGCCGATATCAACGCAAAAGGCGGCGTCAAAGGCGACAAACTGGTCGTGGTGAAATATGACGATGCCTGCGACCCGAAACAAGCGGTAGCGGTAGCCAACAAAGTGGTTAACGACGGCATCAAATATGTTATCGGCCACCTCTGCTCCTCTTCTACTCAACCAGCGTCCGACATTTATGAAGACGAAGGCATCCTGATGATCACGCCTGCGGCCACTGCCCCTGAGCTGACCGCGCGCGGTTATAAACTGACGCTGCGTACCACTGGTCTCGACTCTGACCAGGGCCCTACTGCGGCGAAATACATTCTCGATAAGGTGAAGCCGAAACGCATCGCCATCATTCATGATAAGCAGCAGTATGGCGAAGGCCTGGCGCGCGCCGTGCAGGATGGCCTGAAAAAAGGCAATGCCAACGTGGTCTTCTTTGACGGCATCACCGCCGGTGAAAAAGATTTCTCCACGCTGGTGGCGCGTTTGAAGAAAGAGAATATCGACTTTGTTTACTACGGCGGTTACCACCCGGAAATGGGCCAGATCCTGCGCCAGGCACGTGCGGCCGGTCTGAAAACCCAGTTTATGGGACCGGAAGGCGTGGCGAACGTCTCACTCTCTAACATCGCCGGTGAGTCTGCCGAAGGGATGTTAGTCACTAAGCCGAAGAACTACGATCAGGTACCTGCCAACAAACCGATTGTGGATGCCATCAAAGGCAAGAAACAGGATCCGAGCGGCGCGTTTGTCTGGACCACCTACGCCGCGCTGCAGTCGCTGGCTGCGGGCCTGAACCAGTCTGACGATCCGGCCGAAATCGCCACCTATCTGAAAGGTCACTCCGTTGAAACCGTGATGGGGCCGCTGACGTGGGATGAGAAGGGCGATCTGAAGGGCTTTGAGTTCGGCGTCTTTACCTGGCATGCGAACGGTACCGCGACCGACGCGAAGTGATGAATATTTGCTAGTCGCCTTTCGCGCCGCAGGTGCGTTGGCTGCATTCGCCCCGGTCGCTTACGCCTGTAAGCTTCCGGGGATTAATGACTTCCTGCGACATGAAATTGCGCTCAGGCATGGCTTACCTTGCCCGTTATCTTTAGCGCTTTTCCCAGCCATCTTGCTGCGCGGTAAAGCCGAGCGCTTGTGCAAAGGCGGCCATCACGGCGCGATCTTCAACGCCGATATCTGCGATCCACCAGCTGGTCATCGCCGGGTTATCGCGCATCACCTCTTCCACCAGGTATTGCCCGACGCCGCGACGGCGAGTGACATCCCGCACTCGCAGCGAATCCAGTACACCTTCGGTGCCGCGCAACGTCACGCGCACGGCGGCCAGCAGGCGGTCATTAAACCGTGCGGCGTAAATGCGGTGCGTATCGTCAATATGCAGAGAGGCGGGGGAGTATTCCGGCCAGATTTTCGCTAAATCAATATGATCCTGCTCGCTGAAACTGGTCAGCCGGATAATGGTTAATTTCATCTACCGTTTGTCCAAAACGTGAAACAGGGAGTGAGTGTAAACAATTTCACACGCCGGGGCTGGAGACTTTTTTATATTTAATACAACAGGTGAATAGTTTTAGCGCAGCGACTGGCATAGCCAGAAACATCAGAGATCGAAAAAGATACAGCATTTTAACCTGAATGATGGCGCTTTCTACCGCGTATGCTGCCGTTATTTTATGCTGAAAGCCCCACTTTTAGATGTTTATCTCGCGCTTAATACAGAATATTATCTCTGCTTAATCGCCTGAAAAATAGAGTATTTAGTATGGTTTACGCCAGAAAACCACGCTAACTCATTAAAGGCGCTGATAAAAATAGCATTGTGCATTAAAAGTACAGAATGCTTTTTAACCATATAAAAACAAAATTTTCACACAACATCACGAACGGGGTAGCAGGCATGAAAAGGCACGCGAAAACATTTGTCGCGGGAATGATTGAAAGCCGGTCATGGCAACGCGGTCTTGTTTAAAAGGTATTACCGTCAGGGAAGTAGTTTTTTCTGCGCTTAACGCTCATCTAAAAAAAGAAAATATCGTCTTTGTCTACTACGGTGGTTATTAACCGGATAGTGGAGAGATGCTGCGCCGGGGACGTTGAAACAAGCCGCTGACCTGATTAACGCGTTAAAAGCCAACGGGGCTAAAACCGAAACAGGGCCGCTGAACTGGGATGAAAAAGGCGATCTGAAGGGATTTGAGTTGAGTGTCTTCCAGTGACACGCCGATGGTTCGTCTTGTGTGGCGAAGTCACAGTCATCCCTCTCTTTGGACGAAAATCTTGAGAGATTTAAGAAGGTTAAGTTATGTCTGAGCAGTTTCTCTATTTCTTGCAGCAGATGTTCAACGGCGTCACGCTGGGCAGCACTTACGCCCTGATCGCCATTGGTTACACCATGGTGTACGGCATTATCGGCATGATTAACTTCGCCCATGGCGAGGTCTACATGATCGGCAGCTACGTCTCCTTTATGATTATCGCCGCGCTGATGATGATGGGCATCGACTCAAGCTGGCTGCTGGTCGGGGCCGGTTTCGTCGGCGCGATTATTATCGCCAGTGCCTACGGCTGGAGCATCGAGCGCGTTGCTTACCGCCCGGTGCGCAGCTCCAAGCGTCTGATTGCGCTCATCTCTGCCATCGGCATGTCCATCTTCCTGCAAAACTACGTCAGCCTGACGGAAGGCTCGCGCGACGTGGCGTTGC
Source organism: Kosakonia sp. S57 (assembly GCF_016516575.1). Taxonomy (NCBI): domain Bacteria; kingdom Pseudomonadati; phylum Pseudomonadota; class Gammaproteobacteria; order Enterobacterales; family Enterobacteriaceae; genus Kosakonia; species Kosakonia sp. S57. Next base: position 119,037 of record NZ_JACVUL010000017.1, read on the forward strand.
CAAGCCTCTTCAACGGCCAGTGGACTATTGGCAGCAGTGAAAACTTCGCCGCCTCTATCACCACGATGCAGCTGGTTATCTGGATCGTCACCTTTGTCGCCATGCTCGCATTAACGCTCTTTATCCGCTATTCGCGCATGGGACGCGCCTGCCGCGCCTGTGCTGAAGATCTGAAAATGGCGAGCCTGCTCGGCATCAACACCGATCGGGTGATCGCGCTGACTTTTGTGATTGGCGCGGCGATGGCGGCGGTAGCTGGCGTGCTGCTCGGCCAGTTCTATGGCGTGATAAACCCCTACATCGGCTTTATGGCGGGTATGAAGGCATTTACCGCCGCGGTGCTGGGCGGTATCGGTAGCATTCCAGGCGCGATGATTGGAGGGTTGATCCTCGGGGTGGCGGAAGCGCTCTCTTCAGCCTACCTGAGCACGGAGTACAAAGATGTGGTCTCCTTCGCGCTGTTGATTGGCGTCCTGCTGGTGATGCCAACCGGTATCCTCGGTCGCCCGGAGGTAGAGAAAGTATGAAACCGATGCATTTTGCGATGGCGCTGCTCTCTGCCGCCATGTTCTTCATCCTTGCGGGCGTCTTTATGGGCGTTCAACTGGAGCTGAATGGCACCAAACTGGTAGTCGATAACGCGGCGGATATCCGCTGGCAGTGGATCTTCATCGGCACCGCCGTGGTCTTTTTCTTCCAGTTACTGCGCCCTGTTTTCCAGAAGAGCCTGAAAGGCGTTTCCGGGCCGAAATTTGTCCTGCCGGCTATCGATGGATCTACCGCTAAGCAGAAGCTGTTCCTGCTGGCGCTGTTGGTGATTGCCGTGGTGTGGCCGTTTATGGTGTCGCGCGGCACCATCGATATCGCCACCATGACGATGATCTATATCATCCTGGGGCTTGGGCTGAACGTGGTGGTTGGCCTTTCCGGCCTGCTGGTGCTGGGCTACGGCGGTTTTTACGCGATCGGCGCCTACACCTTTGCGTTGCTGAACCACTATTACGGGCTTGGCTTCTGGACCTGCCTGCCGCTGGCGGGGCTGGTCTCTGCCGCTGCCGGTTTCCTGCTGGGCTTCCCGGTGCTGCGTCTGCGCGGTGACTATCTGGCGATTGTGACGCTGGGCTTCGGGGAGATTGTGCGCATCCTGCTGCTTAACAACACCGAAGTGACCGGCGGGCCAAACGGCATCAGCCAGATCCCGAAACCGACGCTGTTTGGCCTTGAGTTCAGCCGTACGGCGCGTGAAGGCGGCTGGGATACCTTCAGCAACTTCTTCAATGTGAAATACGATCCGAGCGACCGCGTGGTGTTCCTCTATCTGGTGGCGCTGCTGCTGGTGGTGCTGACGCTGTTCGTTATCAACCGCCTGCTGCGGATGCCGCTGGGCCGTGCCTGGGAAGCACTGCGTGAAGATGAGATCGCCTGCCGCTCGCTGGGTCTCAACCCGACACGTATTAAGCTGACAGCATTCACCATCAGCGCCGCGTTCGCCGGTTTTGCTGGCACGCTGTTTGCCGCGCGCCAGGGCTTTGTCAGCCCGGAGTCTTTCACCTTTGCCGAATCCGCCTTTGTACTGGCGATTGTCGTACTGGGCGGGATGGGCTCGCAGTTCGCGGTGATCCTCGCCGCTATTCTGCTGGTGGTCTCGCGCGAACTGATGCGTGATTTCAATGAGTACAGCATGTTAATGCTGGGTGGTTTGATGGTGCTGATGATGATCTGGCGTCCGCAGGGCCTGCTGCCGATAACGCGTCCGCAGCTGAAATTGAAAAACGGCCAGGCGAAAGGAGAGCAGGCATGAGTCAGCCACTGTTATCGGTAAATGGCCTGATGATGCGCTTCGGCGGTTTGCTGGCGGTCAATAACGTCTCGCTGGAGCTGCGACCGCAGGAAATTGTCTCGCTGATTGGCCCGAACGGCGCGGGGAAAACCACCGTCTTCAACTGCCTGACCGGCTTTTATAAACCCACCGGCGGCACCATTATGCTGCGTGACCAGCATCTGGAAGGGCTGCCGGGCCAGCAAATCGCGCGTATGGGTGTGGTGCGCACCTTTCAGCATGTGCGTCTGTTCCGTGAAATGACGGTGATTGAGAACTTACTGGTCGCTCAGCATCAGCAGTTAAAAACCGGCCTCTTCTCTGGCCTGTTGAAGACGCCCGCGTTTCGCCGCACGCAGAGCGAAGCGCTCGATCGCGCCGCGACCTGGCTCGAGAGGATCGGTTTGTTAGCCCACGCCAACCGCCAGGCCAGCAATCTGGCTTATGGCGATCAGCGTCGTCTGGAGATTATCCGCTGCATGGTGACGCAGCCGGAGATCCTGATGCTGGATGAACCGGCGGCAGGGTTAAACCCGAAAGAGACCAAAGAGCTGGATGAGCTGATCGTCGAGCTGCGTAACCATCACAACACCACCATCCTGCTGATTGAGCATGATATGAAACTGGTGATGGGTATTTCCGACCGGATCTACGTCGTTAACCAGGGGACACCGCTGGCCAACGGGACGCCGGAAGAGGTTCGTAACAACCCGGACGTGATCCGCGCTTATCTGGGTGAGGCATAAGATGGACAACGTAATGTTATCTTTCGACAAAGTTAGCGCCCACTACGGCAAAATCCAGGCGCTGCACGAGGTCAGTCTGCATATTAATCAGGGGGAAATTGTGACCCTGATTGGTGCCAACGGTGCGGGGAAAACCACCTTGCTCGGCACGCTGTGCGGCGATCCGCGCGCCACCAGCGGCCGCGTGGTGTTTGATGGTAAAGATATTACCGACTGGCAAACGGCGAAGATTATGCGTGAAGCGGTGGCGATCGTGCCAGAAGGCCGCCGCGTCTTCTCGCGGATGACCGTGGAAGAGAACCTGGCAATGGGCGGCTTTTTCGCCCACCGCGATCAATACCAGACGCGTATTAAATGGGTGTATGAACTCTTCCCGCGCCTGCATGAACGCCGCATACAGCGCGCCGGGACTATGTCCGGTGGTGAACAGCAGATGCTGGCGATAGGCCGCGCGCTGATGAGCCAGCCGCGCCTGCTGCTGCTGGATGAGCCGTCGCTCGGGCTGGCACCGATTATCATTCAACAGATCTTCGACACCATTGAGCAGCTGCGTAAAGAGGGAATGACTATCTTCCTCGTGGAGCAAAACGCTAACCAGGCGCTGAAGCTCGCCGATCGCGGCTATGTGCTGGAGAACGGGCATGTGGTGCTCGAAGATACCGGTGATGCGCTACTGGCGAATGAAGCGGTGAGAAGTGCTTACCTCGGCGGCTAACACATTGAAATAAAAACATAAAAACCGGCATCGCAAGGGCCGGTTTTTTTCTGAAAAATGCACTTTAGCCATACGCAGCGAGAGGGTTCGCAACAGGATGCGGGCGGTGCTTGAGGCTTTTTGCCTCATGGGCTGCATTTAGAAGTAATACGCAGAAATGTTGTGAGGCAGAAAGATGAAAGCCCCGAGTCAATTTTTCAAT